>NZ_JBSFYR010000146.1:0-11066 GCF_053599875.1 Streptomyces sp. NPDC005151
GGCGCAGATCACTCCGGCGCTCCGCACCTCCGCCCCACGGATCGCATTCCCTCCCGGCGTAAACGCCGGGATTCCCCGCGAAGATCAAGAGATGGCGCGACGCTATGGAGCGGTTGTGATGGCGGGTTAAGGCCGCGATGAGATCCGGATGAGAACGCTTCCGTACGACGAAGGCGGCGGCACCGGGGATCCGAGGGGATCCGGGGTGCCGCCGCCTTGCGTACGTACGTGGCGTCGGGGTTTACGCGGGTACGCGGTCGAGCACAGGGTACGGAGGGACGTCCGGGGACGCCCGCCGGGGTCAGACTTCGGAGCCTGCCTGCCAGTCGGCCCAGCTCAGGTTCCAGCCGTTGAGGCCGTTGTCGGGGGTGATGGTCTTGTCCGGGGAGTTCTTGACGATGACCACGTCGCCGACGAGCGAGTTGTTGTAGAACCACGCGGCGGGCTGGTTGGCGTCGCTCGCACCCTTGACGTCGGCGAGGCCGACGCAGCCGTGGCTGGTGTTGGCGCCGCCGAAGACCGACCGCGCTCCCCAGTAGTTGCCGTGGATGAACGTGCCCGACGAGGACAGCCGCATGGCGTGCGGCACGTCCTTGATGTCGTACTCGCCCTTGCCGTCGGCGTCGGTGAAGCCGACCGTCGCACCGTTCATCCGGGTCTCCTTGAACTTCTCGGAGATCACCATCTGACCGTTGTACGTCGGGTTGGCCGGGGAGCCGGCCGAGATCGGGATGGTCTTGATCGTCTTGCCGTTCTGGGTGACGGTCATCGTCTTCGTGCTGGCGTCGACCGTCGAGACCTGGTTGCGGCCGACCTTGAAGGTGACCGTCTTCTGCTGCACACCGAAGACGCCGTTCGCGCCCTCGACGCCGTCCAGCGCCAGCTTCAGCGTGACGGTGGAGCCGCCCGTCCAGTACTGCTCGGGACGCAGGTCCAGACGCTGTGAGTTGAACCAGTGGCCGACGACCTGCTGGCCGCTGCTGGACGTCACGGTGATCCCGGCCTGGACGGCCTTCTTGTCCGTGATCGGCTTGTTGAAGTTGATCGAGACCGGCATGCCGACGCCGACCGTGGAGCCGTCCTCGGGGGTGAAGTTCCCGATGAAGCTGTTGGCGGGCGACACGGTGGTGAACGAGGAGTTCTCGTGAGCCTCGCGGCCCTTCGAGTCCTTGGCCGTCGCGTTGATCTTGTACGTGGTCGAGCGCTCCAGCTGCCCGTTCGGCTGCCAGCTCGTGCCGTCGGCCGCCAGGGTGCCCTGGACGCTCGCACCGGCCGCCGTGGTCATGGTGACCTCGGTCAGCTTGCCCTTGGCCACGGTGACCTTGGCGTCGTTGTTGATGCTGGCGTTGGTCGCGCCGTTCTTCGGCGAGATCGCTATCTGCGCCTCCGAAGCGTCCTGGGCCGCCGCCTTGTCGACCTCTGCCGCCTGCGACTTCTTCGAGCTCTCGGCGCTGCTGCCGCCCTTGTCGCCGCCGTCGCTGCAGCCGGTGAGCACCAGAACGCCGCCCAGCAGTGCGGACGCGGCCATCAGGCCCCTGCGCCGTTTGCTGTCCGTCATCACACGCTTCTCCATCGTTGCCGTATCCCCATAACCCCGAGCAGAGCCGCCGGCCGGCGGTACCCCGTCAATGTTCCAAGAACACCCGGGAGGGGCCCTCCGTTCCACATCCGTCAAAGATGTGGGGAACACCACTCATCGACGCAGCCGTGGCAGCTGTGGTTCCAGGGGCCGAACACCTGGTGGCCCGGCCCACCGGAAACGGGCCGGGGCCGGTGTGTTCACCGGCTGGACCGCTGTTCCCCGTCGTCGTCTTCCTCCCCATTGTGCGCGATGTCGTCCTCGTCGCCGTCGCCGTAACCCTCGACCTCGTCGTCGAGGTCCCAGGCGTCCGGGTCCTCGGGGTCGTAGTCGATGATCTCGCTGGTCCAGGAGGCCTGGGCCAGCTCGACCCCCGGCACCTCGCTGACCAGATCGAACGGGTCGATGAGGGAGGCGAGGGCCTCCGCACCGTCTTTCCGTACCGCGGACTCGGCATGCATGCGTTCCTCGGCCGACTCGCCGCCGGGCTCGCCGTACTCGGCGGCGATGCTCTCCAGTGCCGTACCGCTGAGGGCGTCCGCGTCGGTGATCTCCAACACCATCTCCACGCGAAGACGAACAAACCGTGATGTCTCTGAAGTGCTCATACGCCGGAGCGTAGGGCCAAGGGCTCCCCCGGCTTTCCCGCGACCCGCTGCTTTCATTAGCATCGGCGCACTGAGCTCCTCTAACTCACTGCTGTCACAAGGGGGATCGATTCCGTGGCCATGGCCCGCCGTCCGCTCCTGACCGCCACCGCGGCGGCCACGCTGCTGTGCGCCCTGTGGTTCGTCCCGTCGGCCAACGCGACGGACGATGCCGACGGTGTGGCCGGTGCGCCGAGCAGACCGGCGGTCACGAACGCCGGTGACGAGGTGTCCGGGCCGGTGCTCGCCGAGACCGGGGCCGGGGCCGACACCACTCCGTATCTGATCGGTGGCACAGCGTTCCTGGCCATCGGCGCAGCGTTCGTCGCCCACTCCGGGCGCCGCGCGGGCGCCTTGTCCTCGATCGCCGGACGGGCTTGAGGGACAGGTCCGTCCGCAGATCCGCCGGATGCCCCCAGGGGGTGTCCGCAAGATATCGCCGTCCGCCCGAAGCGGGGCGCCGGGATTCCCGAGCAGCGGAGCCACTTGGGTATCCCGGCAACTCTGCGGGCCGGGCGGGACTTTGCGGACGCGCCCTACGCCAGTGCCCCGGTGACCGGCTCCACCGCAGCCACCAGCTTCCCGCTCCGCACGAACGCGTCCGCGGCAGCCAGATCCGGCGAAAGGAACCGGTCCGGGCCGGGCCCCTCCACGCCGGCCGCCCGCAGCGCCTCGATCGCGGCGAGGGACGCGGGCGCCGGGGCGAGCCCCTGGGCGGCGCGCAGTTCGATGGCGCGGGTCGCCGCGTACAGCTCGACGGCGACGATCCGACCGAGGTTCTCCACCGCGGTACGGAGCTTGCGCGCCGCCGACCAGCCCATGGAGACGTGGTCCTCCTGCATCGCGGAGGACGGGATCGAGTCCGCCGACGCCGGGACCGCGAGCCGCTTCATCTCGCTGACCAGGGCGGCCTGCGTGTACTGGGCGATCATCAGACCCGAGTCGACACCGGCGTCGTCGGCGAGGAACGGCGGCAGCCCGTGCGAACGGTTCTTGTCCAGCAGCCGGTCCGTGCGGCGCTCGGTGATCGAGCCGAGGTCGGCGGCGACGATCGCCAGGAAGTCGAGTACGTACGCCACCGGGGCGCCGTGGAAGTTGCCGTTGGACTCGACGCGGCCGTCCGGCAGGACGACGGGGTTGTCGACGGCGGAGGCCAGCTCGCGGTCGGCGACGATCCCGGCGTACGCGAGGGTGTCCCGCCCGGCGCCGTTGACCTGGGGCGCGCACCTCACGGAGTAGGCGTCCTGGACGCGCGGCGCGTCGTCCTGGTGATGACCGGTGAGGCCGGACCCGGACAGCACCCGCAGCATGTTGTCGGCGCTGACGCCCTGGCCCGGGTGCGGGCGGATGGCGTGCAGCTCCGGGGCGAGGACCTTCTCCGTGCCGAGCAGTGCCTCCAGGCTGAGCGCGGCGGTGATGTCGGCGGAGGTGTAGAGGTTCTTCAGGTCGGCGAGGGCCATCACGAGCATGCCGAGCATGCCGTCGGTGCCGTTGAGGAGGGCGAGGCCCTCCTTCTCGCGCAGCTCGACGGGGGCGATGCCGTGCGCGGCGAGGAGCTCACCAGCCGGGCGTACGACACCGTCGGAGCCCTCGGCGTCACCCTCGCCCATCAGCGTCAGGGCGCAGTGCGAGAGGGGTGCCAGGTCGCCGGAGCAGCCGAGCGAGCCGTACTCGTGCACGACGGGGGTGATGCCCGCGTTCAGTACGTCGGCCATGGTCTGGGCAACCTCGGGGCGTACGCCGGTGTGGCCGGAGCAGACCGTCTTCAGGCGCAGGAACATCAGCGCCCGCACGACCTCGCGCTCGACGCGCGGGCCCATCCCGGCCGCGTGCGAGCGGACGATGTTGCGCTGGAGCTGGGCCCGCAGGTCGGGGCTGATGTGCCGGCTGGCGAGCGCGCCGAAGCCGGTGGAGACGCCGTAGACCGGCTCGGGCTTGGCGGCCAGCGCCTCCACGATCTCGCGGGCGGCGGCAAGTGCGCTGACTGCGGCTGCGGAGAGCTCGACGCGGGCTCCCGCGCGAGCCACGGCGATGACGTCCTCTGCGGTGGTACCGGACGTCCCCACCACGACTGTGTGCATATCCATATTCAGAAGCGTACGGACTGAAACTCTCCATGTCACTAGTGGTCGTGCGGTTGACCCCTTACCGATCCCGATCGCGGTTCCGCACGAGCGCTACGGACGGCTGCCGCGCAGCCGACGGCGGTCATGAGCGGACTTCGGCGGCGAGTCGGCCAGCCGGATGACCTCGCCGTCCCGCCCCGCCACCACCGGTTTCGTCGAGCGGGCCGCCTTCGCCCGGTACTGGGCGGCGTCCGCCAGCCGGAAGAGCCGCCGGGCCGAGATCACCGGACCGATCGGGTCACCGGTCGACGCGATCCCGCAGGCGACCCCGTCGCCGTGCTCCAACTCCGATGCCCGGTCGCAGAGTTCGGTGGCCACCCGGATCACCTCGTCCGCCTCGGGGCCCACGGCGAGCAGGCAGAACTCGTCACCGCCGAGCCGGGCCGCGAGCGCGCCCGGCAGCATCGCGCCACACCGTGACAGCACCGAGCCGAAACGTTCCAGCAGTCGGTCGCCGACCGCGTGGCCGAGTGTGTCGTTGACTCCCTTCAGGCCGTTCAGGTCGCAGACGACCAGGCTGACCACCGAGCCGTCGGCATGGTGCCGTTCCACCGCCTCGTCGAGCCGCGCATCGACGAGGCGACGGTTGGCCAGCCCCGTCAGCGGGTCGGTGAAGGCGAGCCTGCGGACCTCTTCGAGGCGCTCGGTCTGGGAGATCCCGGCGGCGACGACGGCGGCCAGCACGGTCGCGAAGTCCGCGTCCTCCCGCCCGAACACCGGCACCCCCACCGGTCGCGCCACATAGAGCTCACCCCAGGCCCGCCCGTGCAGCACGATCGGCGCGACCACACAGCAGCCGCGCCGACGGCGCCGCAGAGCCGCCACGCGCTGATGGCGGTAACCGCTCCCGTGCCCGCCCGCACCCGCCGATTTCACGTCGGACGCGACACCGTCCTCGCCGACCGGCCCGTCGGCCGTCTCCACCCAGGCGTCCGGTTCACCGCCCCCCGCCCACCGCTCGTGCAGGAACTCGGTGATCTCCGGGAACTCGTGCACCGGGTACGTCTCCTCGTCGGGGAACTCCTCCTCCCCCTCGGCCCGTTCACCCGCGTTCACCAGTACCCGGAGCCGCCCCGGCCCGCGCTCCCACACGGAGAGCGCGGCGAAACTGCCGCCCAACGCCTCGCACGCCCCCAGCGCGGCCGCCCGCCAGGACTCGCGCGGGGTATGCGCCGCAGCCATCGACTGCGCAAGCGATACGACGGCCCGCAGCCGCACATCCTCACCACCCATCGTTACATCGTATGTAGATCTGTGGTGATTTGATCAACTTGAAGCCGCGAATCGCCTGCTCTGCGGGTCGGAGCCACGACGTACCGTTACTCGCCGGGCCAGTTCGGCTTCCGCTTCTCGTTGAACGCGGCCACGCCCTCGGCCCGGTCCCCGGAGAAGGCCACCGAGCGCCAGGCCGCGTCCTCCACTTCCAGTCCGGCCCGCAGATCGAGCCCGTGTCCGAGCCGCAGCGCACGCTTCGCAGCGCGCAGACCCACCGGCGAGTTGGCCGCGATCCGCCCGGCGAGCGCGAGCGCCTGCGTCCGGTCCTCCCCGGCCTCCACCAGCTCGTCGACGAGGCCCAACTCCCTTGCCTCCGCGGCCTCCACCCGCCGGGCGGTGAAGACCAGCTCGGCGGCGCGCGCCGCCCCGATCCGGCGCGGCAGCAACTGGGTGCCGCCGCCCCCCGGGATGACGCCGACCGACACCTCCGGCAGCCCCACCACGGCGGTCCGGTCGGCGACGATCAGATCGCAGGAGAGAGCCAGCTCGAATCCGCCTCCGAGGGCGAACCCGTGCACGGCGGCGACCGTCGGCATCGGCAGGTCGAGGACGCCGGTGTAGGCGGCGCGGGCGGTGGGCCGCTGCCGCACCAGCTCGGCGTCGGTGAAGGAATTCCGCTCCTTGAGGTCCGCGCCCACACAGAAGGCGCGCTCGTGGCTGGAGGTGAGAACAGTGACCCGTACGGCGGGGTCGGCGGCGAGCGCCGCACAGGCGGCACCGATCGATCGGGCCATGTCCGTGGACACGGCGTTCATGGCCTTGGGCCGGTCCAGAACCAGTTCGGCGACATGGTCCTGGCCCTCGTGGACCCGTACGACGACGAACTCCCCGAACCGCTGCTCGGACGTGACGGTCATGACTGCACCCCTCCGGTTAACGAGCGTTACCGGAGGGATCCTAGGGGGTGTCCGCGAGCGCGCCCCGGGGCGCGGTCAGGACGTACCGCGCCGGGCCAGCAGCCACGGCTCCACCACGCCGAGCCCACGCACCGGCCGCTGCCACATCGGCTGCAGCCCGTACCGGTACTTCGGCACGGCCAGCGGCTCCATGCCGTCCTCGCGCTCCTTCTCGGCCGCCGCGGCCTCCTCCGCCGCCTGCGCCTCGGAGGCCGGGGCGTCGCCCGTACGCGTCAGCTCCTCCGCGAACGCGCCGTCCACCAGCACGGCGTCCTTGGGCGCTATCGAGGTGAGCCGACTGGCGAGGTTCACCGTCGTGCCGAAGACATCGCCCATCCGGGTCGTGACGGTGCCGAACGCGATGCCGACACGGAGCGCGGGCATCGCCTCGTCCTGGGCCATCGCCTCTATCAGGCGCAGCGCGATCTCGGCCGCCGTGCCCGCGTCGTCGGCGGCGTAGAGGACCTCGTCACCGAGGGTCTTGATGAGCCGGCCGCCGTGCGCGGCGACCAGGTCGGCGCAGGTCGTCTCGAACGACTCGACGAGCTCGCCGAGCTCCTCCTCCTCCAGCCGCCGGGTCAGCCGGGTGAAGCCGACCAGGTCCGCGAAGCCGACGGCGAGCCTGCGGTCCACCATCTCGTCGTCGTCGGCCGCCTGCACCACCCGGCCGGTCGCGGCGGCGAGCTGGCGCCGCCAGACATAGATGAGGAACTCCTCCAGCTCCGGCAGGAGCAGCTCCACCAGGGGATACGTGACCTCGGTGCGGGTCATGCCGGGCTCGGGCGGCTCGGTCAGCCCCTCCAGGAAGGAATCGATCTGCCATTCCGCCAGCCGGGCGGTGGTCTGCCCGGTGGACCGGGCGACCTGCACCGCCATGGGCTCGCTGAGCAGTCCCGCCTCCACGAGTCCGGCGAGCCGCCGCAGCGCCAGCACGTCCGCCTCGGTGAGCGCCTTCGCCTGCCCGATGTCGGCGAACCCCATGGCCCGCCAGAACCGCGACGCCAGGTCCATCGAGACGCCGGCGGTACGGGCCGCCTGGAACGGGGTGTAGCGGCGGTCGGCCCCCAGGATCAGCTGTTCCAGCCGGATCGCGAGGGGATCGTCGGTCGGTTCCGCCGTGTGGTCGACTTCGTGATGCGGCGTCGCGTGGACCGAGGGTTCCGGTGAGGGTTCCGCGCCCGCGCCGGAGCTCGTGTCGTCGACGGTCACCAGCCGCCTCCTGCCCGTTCCCTGCGCACTGCCCTGCCGATCTGTCGGTGGATCGCCTCAACGATACGGCAGGTGTGCGCTACCTCACTAAATGAGGGCACCCCGGTACGGGGCCGGCCCGGGCCGGGGGCGTGGGGGCTGCCCCCCGGTGGGTGGTTTCCACGGGGACGACGGCCGGACCGGACACCCCGGTACGGGGCCGGCCCGGGCCGGGGGCGTGGGGGGCTGCCCCCCGGTGGGTGGTTTCCACGGGGACGACGGCCGGACCGGACACCCCGGTACGGGGCCGGCCCGGGCCGGGGGGCTCGTGGTGGCTGTGGGTGGTGGGGCCCCGGCGACCCCGGTACGTGGCGGGGTCGCGGGGGGCCTGGGCCGTCCCCGCCGCGCGGCGGGGCCACCGGTGGGCGCCCCGGTAAGGCACTAGGCAAGGCCGCCCTCCGCGCCCCTCAGGTGGACGATGTCGCCCGCCGACACCGGTTCCTGGAGGCCTTCGTCGGTGGACAGGATCAGGCGGCCGTCACCGTCGATCGCCACCGCCTCACCGGTGAGGGAGCGGTCGCCGGGAAGCTGGGCGCATACCGTCCGCCCCAGCGTCGCGCAGCCCGCCGCGTACGCCGCCTGGAGGCCGCTCCCCGCCGCGTCGCCGTCGGCCGCGCGCCATTCCTCGTACCAGTGCTCCAGCGAGCGCAGCACGCCCCGCAGCAGCGTCTCCCGGTCGGTGGAGACCGCTCCGGCCAGGCCGAGGGAGGCGGCCGTGGGGACGGGGAGTTCGTCCGCGTGCAGGGAGACGTTGACGCCGATACCGACCACGACGCCGTTCGCGGCGCGCTCGGCCAGGATGCCGCCCGCCTTGCGCTCCTCGCCCGCCACCGTGACCAGCAGGTCGTTCGGCCATTTAAGCGCCATGTCGACGCCCGCCGCCTTTGCCAGACCGGTCGCCGCCGCGACACCCGCGAGCAGCGGCAGCCAGCCCCAGCGATGGACCGGTACGCCGTCGCCGGGAGTCAGGTAGACGGAGAAGAACAGGCCGGAGCGGGCGGGCGCCGTCCAGGTCCGGTCGAGACGGCCTCGGCCCGCGGTCTGTTCCTCGGCGATCAGGACCGTGCCCTCGGTGAGTTCCGCAGCCCGTCCCGCGAGGTCGGAGTTGGTGGAACCGGTCGTGTTCACGACGTCGAGCGAGGTCCACAGGCCGCCCGGCCGCAGCAGTCCGCGGCGCAGCGCGGGGACGTTCAGGGGCGGCCGGTCCAGGTCCGACCAGCGGTTCTGTGACGCATCCGGAGGTGTCATGCAAGCCACCCTAGGTGTGGCAAACGACGCACTGCCGAACGGTATCCGCGCCGATACGCTACGGATCAGTAGCCATTCAGCACCTTCGGCAGCTGCCCGCCCGGCCGTCCTCGCGCACGCGTCGCGCACCCGGCCGCGCACGCAGCCGTAGAACCCACCAGTCAGTCGTCCCCGTGACCAGGCAGGGAGCCGCCACCCGATGTCCGAGCCGGAAAAGATCGACATTCACACCACCGCGGGCAAGATCGCGGACCTGCAGCGCCGTATCGACGAGGCGACGCACGCCGGATCCGCACGCGCGGTCGAAAAGCAGCACGCCAAGGGCAAGTTGACCGCCCGCGAGCGGGTCGATCTCCTGCTCGACGAGGGTTCCTTCGTGGAGCTCGACGAGTTCGCCCGGCACCGCTCCACCAACTTCGGCATCGAGAAGAACCGCCCGTACGGAGACGGTGTCGTCACCGGCTACGGCACGGTCGACGGCCGCCCCGTCTGCGTGTATTCGCAGGACTTCACCATCTTCGGCGGCTCGCTCGGCGAGGTCTACGGTGAGAAAATCGTCAAGGTGATGGACTTCGCGCTGAAGACCGGCTGCCCGGTCATCGGCATCAACGACGGCGGCGGCGCCCGTATCCAGGAGGGTGTGGCCGCGCTCGGTCTGTTCGCCGAGATCTTCCGCCGCAATGTGCACGCCTCGGGTGTCGTCCCGCAGATCTCGCTGATCGTCGGACCGTGCGCCGGTGGCGCGGTCTACTCTCCCGCGATCACCGACTTCACCGTCATGGTCGACCAGACCTCGCACATGTTCATCACGGGTCCCGACGTCATCAAGACGGTGACCGGTGAGGACGTCGGCTTCGAGGAGCTGGGCGGCGCCCGTACGCACAACACCACCTCGGGTGTGGCGCATCACATGGCGGGTGACGAGAAGGACGCCATCGAGTACGTCAAGTCACTGCTGTCCTACCTCCCGTCGAACAACCTCTCCGAGGCGCCCGCCTTCCCGGAGGAGGCGGATCTCACGGTGACCGACGAGGACCGTGAGCTCGACACCCTCATCCCGGACTCGGCGAACCATCCGTACGACATGCACACCGCCATCGAGCATGTGCTGGACGACGGCGAGTTCCTTGAGACGCAGGCCCTGTTCGCGCCGAACATCATCACCGGCTTCGGGCGCGTCGAGGGCTACCCCGTCGGCATCGTCGCCAACCAGCCGATGCAGTTCGCGGGTTGTCTGGACATCAACGCGAGCGAAAAGGCCGCACGCTTCGTCCGTACCTGCGACGCGTTCAACGTGCCCGTGCTGACCTTCGTCGACGTCCCCGGCTTCCTGCCCGGCGTCGACCAGGAGTACGGCGGCATCATCCGGCGCGGCGCCAAGCTGATCTACGCGTACGCGGAGGCGACCGTCCCGCTGATCACGGTGATCACCCGCAAGGCGTTCGGCGGCGCGTACGACGTCATGGGCTCCAAGCACCTGGGCGCCGACATCAATGTCGCCTGGCCGACCGCGCAGATCGCGGTGATGGGCGCGCAGGGTGCGGTGAACATCCTGCACCGCCGCACCATCGCGGCCGCCGAGGATCAGGAGGCGACCCGCGCCGAGCTGATGGCCGACTACGAGGACGCGCTGCTCAACCCGTACGTGGCGGCCGAACGCGGCTACGTGGACGCCGTGATCATGCCGTCCGACACCCGGGCACACGTGGTGAAGGGGCTGCGCCAGCTGCGTACGAAGCGGGAATCGCTGCCCCCGAAGAAGCACGGCAACATCCCCCTCTAGAAAGGGTCCTGACCATGATCAAGGTCGTACGGGGCAACCCGACCCCGGAGGAGCTGGCCGCCGCACTGGCAGTGGTCCAGGCGCGCGCCGCGGCGACGGCCGCTGTGTCGTCCGGCGCGCCCGCGCTGCACGAGCAGTGGTCCGACCCGGGCCGCATCGCCCGCCGGGAGCGCCACCGGCCTGGCCCGCGGGCCTGGGCGCGGACGTACTGGCCGGGGTAACCGTCCGGCCGCACGGCGGAGGCCCGGAACCCGCCACGGCGGG
>NZ_JBSFYR010000147.1:0-11050 GCF_053599875.1 Streptomyces sp. NPDC005151
GGAATGCTCCACAAGACCGGCCGCGCGACCTACACCCTCGCCACCTGACGAACCTCCTTGACAGCCCCGCCGATCAGCAAACTTCGCGGCCTTGGGGCTTGAGTCTCCAGCAGGGGGAGACACGAAGGTGGGGGCATGAACGGCGACACGCTCTACTCGATCGGTGACCTGGCCCGGCGCACCGGTCTCACGGTCAAGACCATTCGGTTCTACTCCGACCGTGGGATCGTGCCGCCGATCGACCGCAGCCCGGCGGGCTACCGCCTCTATGACATCGATGCCGTCGCACGCCTGGACTTCGTACGAACCCTGCGTGACCTGGGACTGGACCTTTCCACGATCCGGAAAGTAGTGGACCGGGAGCTGTCGCTCCCGCAGGTTGCGGCGGCGCACGCCGAGGCCCTCGCAGTGCAGATCAGGACCCTGCGCCTGCGCCGTGCGGTATTGACGGCGGTGGCGAGACGCGGGTCCACCCTTGAGGAGATGGAACTCATGCACAAGCTGGCCAGACTCTCCGAGGACGAACGCCGTTACCTGATCGGTGATTTCCTCGACGCTGTCTTCGCCGACCTGCACGACAGACCCGAGTGCGCAGCCGTCATCCGCTCCATGACACCGGAACTGCCCGACAATCCCGAAGCGGAGCAGGTCCAGGCGTGGGTGGAGCTGGCCGAGCTGTCCCAGGATCCGGACTTCCGCGCCGGCATGCGGGGGATGGCCGAGGACCACATGGCAGAGCGTACGAAGGACGGGACCACGCGACTGGGCCGCGACGTTGCGGCGGTGGTCCGTGACCAGGTTGCTCCCGCGCTTGCAGACGGCACCGACCCGGCCTCGCCCCGGGCGGATCCGGTCATCGCGGCGATCACGGCGCATTACGCGTACGCCATTGCCGGCCCCGACGACGTCGAGCTCCGGCGTCGGCTGCTGTCCCGGCTGGAGACCGCGAACGACCCGCGTCGAGACAGATACTTCCAGCTGGTTGCAGTGATCAACGGCTGGACCGCCCCGCACAGCCTGACGCCGGCATTCGACTGGACCATTCAGGCCTTGCGCGCCCGGCTGTAACCATGGCGAACGGCTCGTGGAACGGCATGGCCGGACGACTCGGACCATGCCGCTTCGGCCTTGCCGCGACTTGCCCGATTCCGGAGGCGGCCCCGCTCCTTCGCCGAAAGAGCCGCGTCAATGGCCACGGACTTGCCGGCGTTCCGCACGCCGCGGTGCGGCGCCGTCGACCAAGCCCAGGACGCGGGCGAGCGGCGGACCGGCCCACGCCGATTCGACCCGAGCGCCGGGACAGCGCGGGCCCGCCCGGCTGATCACCGGATTGCTCCGGGCCTGTGAGCGTCCACCGGCAGGTAGGCCAGGAGCCCGATCCGGATCTGCCTGATGCTCCGTCTGGTCCGCGGGCGCCCGACAGGTAGACGTGAAGGTCCGCCTTGGAGCGTGATCCGTTCATGGGGTCAGTCTGCTGCCTGCGCGATCCGTCTCCACCACTTGCGGCGAACGTCCTGCTGGCCGCGTGTATCAGCCCTCGGATCGATCTCAGTCGCGGTTCCCTGGTGGACCTTCGAGCGCCGCCGTGCTGACGACACCAGGCTTCGTTGATGTTGCGATGCCTACGGTTGAGTGGGACAGCGGTGGCGGTCGGTGTCCCGCTCAACCGTAGGCATCGTGATCGTTCACCCGTGGAGCCAAGCCAGCAGGCGCCGTGGAGTCGGTCGCGATGTGCTGGTTGCCGTGGCTCGGGGAGCCGGCGTGGCTCTCATGACCTGTCGGGTGAGTCGGTACTCGTCGGCCTCACGGATGAGTTCTTGAGAGCGGATCTGGTGCAACTCGAAGTGCATGCCGCTCGCTCCTACTGCTGGAGCTCCATGACCGCGGCGACCACGCAGCTGACGTTGTCGGGGCCGCCGGAGCCGTTGGCGAGGACGATCAGTTCGCGGACGGCCTGCTCGGGCTCGCTGATCGCGGAGAGTACCCGGCGGATTTCCTCGGTTGACACGACGGTCGACAGACCGTCGGAGCAGAGCAGGTATCGATCTCCCTGCTGGGCGTCGTGCAGGCGCATGTCGGGGGTGGCATCGGCTCCTTGGCCCAGGGCTCGTATCAACAGCGACCGCTGGGGGTGGGAGGCGGCTTCTTCCGGGCTGAGGCGTCCTTCGTCGACCATCGACTGCACCATGGTGTGGTCGTGCGTGATCTGGAACAGTTCTCCGTCCCGCAGGAGGTAGATGCGGGAGTCGCCGATGTGGACGAGGGCAAGCTGTGATCCGGTCCAGAGCATCGCGGTGAGTGTCGTGCCGGCCTCTTCGGGTGAAGAGCTGGTCCCGGCGACGCCGTGCACGGCCTGCTTGGCCTGTTCGATGGCGTCTTCGAGGACGTTGAGGAGATTGCCCGCCGGGACGCTGTCGGTTTCGAGGTGCTTGAGCGCGTCGACGGCGGCGGCGCTTGCGGGGGCTCCTCCGCTGCCGTAGCCGTCGGCGATGGCGAACAGGCGGGATCCGGCGTAGGCGGTGTCCTGGTTGCTCTCGCGGACCAGGCCCGTGTCGGACAGCGCGGCGTAACGGATTCCCAGGGGCTTGGCGGTCGGGGACATGGCAGGGTCCTTCCAGGACAGGTGGTCGATGAGGAAGGCGGCCAGGTCCCGCCGTGCGACGGTGTCGGCTTCGACCTGGGCCCAGAACGCGCGGATCTCTTGGGCCGCCGGGCCTGCCTCCAGCGTGCAGACGTGCTGGATGCGGGCCAGGGGCATCCCCAGGCGCCGGAGCCAGGCGACCAGTCGGGCCTGGTCCAGTTGTTCCGGTGCGTAGAGGCGGTAGCCGGTCACCGGGTCGACGCGAGCTGGGGTCAGCAGGCCGAGTTCGTCGTAGAGACGCAGCGCCTTCGGCGACAGCCGGGACGCCTTCGCGAACGTCCCGATGGTCAGCAACCCCATGCTCTCTCCTCCTCATGCCGAGCACATCGCCCGGCCATACCGATGCTGTGGCCTCCCCCAAGGTGAAGGTCAACTATCGGGGCACTGAGTGCTCTTCCATGTAGCGGTCGATGCGACGCATTACCGCGGCGCATTCCTGACCGAGCCCGCCTCCCATCCGGGCCCGTCCACGACATGCGGAACGGCTGTGAGGCCATGCCCGTCACCAGCGGATCTAAGTCGAGCAGCATCAGGTGATCTCGCTCCAGCCACGACTCGTGTCCCACGTGCCCGCCGCAGGTCGCTGACCAGTACCAACCGCACCAATTGCCCTGGCCGCGAAAAGCAGGGAACCGCCGCTCGGGCTGCACGGACCGAATCGGACCGACCACAACTTGCTCAACGGCCCTCGCTGACGAAGGCCCGCCGGGTTGGCGTACTCCACCTCAAAATCTTCGGCCGACTCCGGCACCACCACGCGTGAAGTCATCCGTGTCCCCGATACGACGCTGACCAGCCGCTTCGACCGTAGAAGCGTCGCCACTGTCGTACCTACACAAGTCCGGAACACTCCAGAACTTGCCTACAGTTGACCGGGACGACACCGCACATGCCCACAGAAGTACGGGACTGCCTACGCATCACGAGGACAGGACACCGGCCTCCGGTTCGTGCGCAGCGGACGGTCAACCTCTCCGTGAGACAGGTCAAATGTACGTGCATTGTACGATCTTCGTACGCAGAATGTGCGTTTCTCGCTGTAGGGTGGGACCGGAGGTGTTCATGTCCGAGTTGTTCGACGCGATCGACGCCCTGATCGCGTCCGCTTCCCCACTGCCCCCGCCCACCGAGCGCGAACGCCTGCGCAAAGCTCATGGGTTGACCCAGGACCAGGTCGCCAAGGCGCTCAAGGTGCGCCGGCCGACCGTGGTGTCGTGGGAGAGCGGGAAGACCGAACCACGGCCGCCGCAGCGCGAGGCGTACGCCCGGCTGCTGGAGAAGCTTGGCGAGCTCTACCCCGCCGACGCCGCCGCGCCCGGTCAGGTCGTGTCTCCCGAAACGGTGGGCACCGCTACGGAAGTTCGCCCGCTGCCCGCAGGGCCGGCCGCCGAACCCGACACCATGCCGCAGTCCGTCTCGGCCCCGGCTCCAACGACGGGCGACCGTCCGGACCGTTCGGCGAGCATCACCCCACCGATGTCGCGGCGCCCGGCCGCGCGGAGGGCCACCCCGAAGCCGGCCCCCGCCCGAGCCGCCGCCGATCCGGCCTACGCGAGCGGTCCGCTCGGTGTGCTGGACGGCGACGGCTCGCTGTACTGCGTCGGCGGACTCGTCCTCGACTGTCCCGCCAGGACCATCCCCGCGCTGGTCGACTGGACCCTCGCCGACGCGCACCTGGGCGCGCCGCGCCTGCACCCGTCCGGCAAGGACGCCGACCCTCTGATCGTCCTCACCGGCGCGGCCGCCGAACGGCTCGGGCTCCCCGAGCGTCTGGAGGACCGGCGCGGCCTGCGACTGCCCGAGGACCACAAGGTCGTCAAGCAGATCACCAAGGCGAAGTGGAAGCTGACCCGGCGCGGGTTCGGCCCCTGGGCGCGGATCTACCGCCCCGCGACCGGCGGGCACCGCCAGTGTGTGCAGTTCGCGGTCCTGCCCTGGGGCGCACTCGACGCCCGCTCCTGGGGCCACACCGACCAGCTGGACCCCGCCGACATCGCCGATGTACTCGGCACCTACGCGACTCGCATCATCACCCCCCGCGGCTCCACTGCCGTTTCCGGTCTGGAGACGATGACCGCGCTGCGCCCGCCGACCCGCGCTGTACGGAACGAGGACACCGGCACCTGGGTGTCCGGGCCGGTGCCCGGCTCGCTCACCGACCCGGTCGACCCGGCACCGGTGGAAGCCCCGGACGAGCACCCGATCGTCGCTGCCCTCTACCCGCGCACCCATCAGCGCACCCCGGGGGAGGTCCTGGACGAAGAGGCGTACGAGTGGACCCGTGACCCGCAACTGCTCACCGACACAGAGTGCACGCGGACGTTCGCAGTCGGCATCGACGTCAACACCGCGTTCCTCGCCGCCGCGAACCGGCTCGTCGTCGGCCTGGGCGCACCGGTCCACGTCACGGCCCCAGTGTTCGACAAGAAGACGCCCGGGAGCTGGCTGGTCGACCTCTCCGGCATCGAGCTGGACCCGCGCCTGCCCAGCCCGTTCACACCGCACGGCACCCGCCCGGAAGGCCCGGCCTGGTACGCGACACCGACCGTCGCCTACGCCGCCGAGCTCATCGAC
Source organism: Streptomyces sp. NPDC005151 (assembly GCF_053599875.1). Classification (NCBI taxonomy): domain Bacteria; kingdom Bacillati; phylum Actinomycetota; class Actinomycetes; order Kitasatosporales; family Streptomycetaceae; genus Streptomyces; species Streptomyces sp. NPDC005151. Next base: position 5,216 of record NZ_JBSFYR010000147.1, read on the forward strand.
ACCTACAAGCTGCCAGTCGCCATCCGGCCACTGGAAGGGTGGATCCGCACCGAGTCCGGTCCGTACCTGGATCCCTGGTACAAGCACCTTGCCGAGGCGTACAAGCAGACGATGGCTGACCTGGGCGTCGTCCCCGGCATGACCGAGACCGAGTTCCTCGCTGCAATGGTGACGCACAAGCAGACCGACCCGGGCACGGCTGCGGTCCTGTCCGCCATCAAGTCGACGGTCAAGGGCGGCATCGGCAAGCTGCGCGAGCGCCCCCAGGGCACCGGTTACAAGTTCGGCGAGCGGTGGCCCGCACTGGAGCGTTCGACGTGGCGCCCGGACATCCGTGCCGCTGTCATCTCCGCCGCCCGCATCAACATGCACCGCAAGGTGGTGAAGACGGCGTTGGCGACGCAGACCGCTCCGGCCCCCGCCGGGCACCTGATGCTTGGGGAGGACGCGTTGCTCCCGATCGCGCTGCTGTCGGACTGTGCCGTCTACCTCTCCGACGGGCCGTCCCCGCTGGACGTCCTGCCGCACACCGCTGACGGGAAGCCGGCCCCGGGTACGTTCCGGCTCGGTGTGTCCCCGGGGATGGTCAAGCACGAGGGCACCCAGGAATTGCTGTGGGCTGTGCAGATGCTCGACGAAGGACACAATCCGGCCCGCCACATCAAGGGAACCGACGCCGCGATCGACGGAGAGTAGGAGCGCTCGGTGGGCATCATCGGAGACAGTCTCGACAAAGTCGCAGCTGGCACTGCCACCCGCCCCATCCCCAAGGGGGCTCCCGCGCAGATGAGGTTCCTGGTCAAGCAGCACAAGGGCACCAGGGCCGTGGCCGAGCTGCTGGGCATTTCCCAGCGCACCGTCGAACGGTACGTCAAGGGCCAGTTCAGGAAGCCGCATGCGGACCTCGCGGCCCGGCTCGCCGGTGAGGTCCGCATGCGGTGGCAGCCGCGAGTGAAGGAGAAGGCGAAGAAGCAGGCCGCCACCTCCACCGGCATCGTCGTGGAGACGAGGGCGAGGTTCGGGTTCACCGCAGCGCCCGGCACCACGGACGACGGACGCATCCGGCTGATCACTCAGCACCTCCCGCCCGAGTACGCCGCCCGCCTCTTCGACGCCCAGGCCGCCGGCGCCACGGACGAGCAGCTCCAGGCCGTCGTCGCCGAAGGGCTCCAGGAGCAGTACTTCAAGGACCGCGGCCGCCGCGCCGACGGCCTCCTGGTCGAGTTCACCGACATCGACTACGTCGAGCTCGACTTCTGACACGGCCGTGCCTGGCCATGCGAAGGCGCGAAGGGACAATCCGGTGGGTCCGAGCGCACCCACGCATCTCGATGTGCGCCCGCTCCGTCGCGGGTTCACCTACCGGGGAGGAGTAGAAACGAAGGAAGGTCGGCGGCGGGTGGTCGTCCGGGCCGGCGCCGAAGTGCGGGGCGAGTGACCTGGAAATCGCCGGCAGGGTTCCGTACATCGCCCCGATGTGGTTATGTGAGTACTTTTCCGAGGAATTCGCGGATGTTCGCCGTAATGATGTCGAGGTGGCTCTCCAGCGCGAAATGCCCGGTGTCGAGATGGTGAATCTCTGCGTGCGGCAGGTCGCGCAGGAACGCGGTGGCGCCGTCGGGGCCGAAGATTTCGTCGCCTGCACCCCAGAGTGCAAGAAGCGGGACCTGGCTGGTGCGGAAGTACGCGTGAACGGCTGGATAGAGCTCGACGTTGGTCGGGTAGTCGCGAAACAACTGCAACTGGATCTCGTCATTGCCGGGGCGGTCCAGCAGGGCCTGGTCGAGCGTCCATGTGTCGGGGCTGATCAGACTGGGATCCGAAACTCCGTTCAGATACTGCCAGCGGGTGCTCTCCAGAGTCAGGGCGGCACGCACGCCCCTCTCGGTATCCGCGTTGGGGTTGGCGGCGTACGCGAAGAGGCCGTCCCAGAATGCCGCGACGAAGCCTTCCTGGTAGGCGTTTCCGTTCTGCGTGATGATCGCGGTGATGCTGTCCGTTGCCCGCAGAGCCAGGCGCCAGGCAACAGGGGCACCGTAATCCTGGACATATGCGGCATAGCGTTCGACGTTCAAACGATCGAGGAGGCCGGTGGTGATGTCAGTGAGGGCTTCGAAGCTGTAGGGGAACTCCTCTGGTGACGGCGCGGAAGAGAACCCAAAGCCGATGAAGTCCGGTGCGATGACGTGATAGCGGTCCGCCAGGGCGGGTATGAGGTGGCGGAACATGTGCGAGCTGGCGGGGAACCCATGCAGGAGCAGGACTGTGGGCGCTCGCTGCGATCCAGCCTCCCGATAGAAGACAGTCTGCCCGCCGATCTCTGCAGTCCGGTGATGCACGGATGTCATGACCGTTCCGATCGCTCGTGGGTCGGTGGCTGCTTGCGCCCTTGCGCCCTTGCGTTCAGTGGAGGCAGTGGATTGGGGATCGGTGACGCAACCTTGTCCGCTGGAGCCCTTCAGGGCCGGGAAGGCGGTGGCCGCCGCCTTGAGATATCCGGGCCGGTCCTGGAAGGTGCCGCTCACGCACATCGAGCGTAGAGCCGGACAGTGGGGGTGCGCTGGCCAGGTGGGCACGCGCTGACGTTGGTGAACGCAGCCGTTGTTCAAGTCTGCAGGACGCACAGTTTTCGGTCGGTACGGCTTGCTGCTGAGTCGGCATCATGGCGGCAACCGAGAATTGGCCGTCCAAAATACCCTAAAAAGTAGTATAAATGCCCGTTGGGGTCGGGCATGGAAGTGCCAGCCGGATCGACGTATGTCCTGGGATCAACCAGGATCGGAGAGTGCCCGCACGACGACAGCCAGATGGTGTTCGCCGAGACCGGCCGGCGTGACGTTCGTGCCACGAATCGCCATGCGGTGGGGCGAGGACGACTGGCAGGCATGTAAAGGCGGCCCTAGCGTCGACGTCAGAGTGCCCAGCCCCGAAGGAGCAGTCATGACCGCGCGCCCGCCCTTTCCCCCGTTCACACGGGAGACCGCAATCGAGAAGGTCCGTCAGGGAGAAGACGGCTGGAACACACGTGACCCGGAGAAGGTCGCCCTGGCCTACTCAGAGGGCTCACGCTGGCGCAACCGGGCGGAGTTCGTGACAGGACGCGACGAGATCGTCGCGTTCCTGAAGCGCAAGTGGACCCGCGAGCTCGACTACCGGCTGATCAAGGAACTGTGGGCGTTCGACGGCAACCGGATCGCGGTGCGGTTCGCGTACGAGTCGCACGACGACTCCGGCAACTGGTACCGGTCGTACGGCAACGAGAACTGGGAGTTCGACGAGAACGGGTTGATGACCGTACGGCACGCCTGCATCAATGACCTGCCGATCAAGGAAGCGGACCGCAAGTACCACTGGCCGCTCGGTCGCCGCCCGGACGACCATCCCGGTCTCAGTGACCTCGGATTCTGATCCCGGAGCTACGGACGAGCCAGGGCCGCCGCAGTGACCTGATGGGTACGGGATGGGAGCCTGGCACCGAGGTCGAAGGCGCGAAGCGGCACAGCTTGCTGGGCCTCCAAGGGGACCGTGTCACCGAAGTTGTGCGACGGCCCGCGCCGAACAAGGGGAGGCAACACCCCCACTGTGGCCGCAGCGTTCGTTGGTCTTCTCGGCCTACCTGTGCGCCGGGTTGCCGAGGTGCGGCAAGGCCCTGGACTGAGCGTGGGAATCGTTCACGCGACGTCCGACGACTGTGGTGGGGTGCCCTCGGCAGGTCCGCAGGCGAGCGTGGGCGAGGACCCATGGGTGCCTTCGACCGGCGCCCACGGACCAGCCGGTCGGGCGTCGACACCCGTGATCGTCACACGCCGAGCCGTGACGGCTGTCTGACCACCCAGCTCAGGTGCTCGCAGGCGCCAGGAATCGGGAGTGGGCGAAGCCGCCCGGCCAGGCCGACCAGAGCTTCGGCGGGTACCGGCCTCGTGGAGCCTCAGGCGTACGCCGGGGCGGATGAACCTCCTTGGATCATGGAGTTGTTGAAATGACTGTGGCAGCCATGTGACGGAATGTGCTGGACGGGACACCAGCGTTCGTCAGACCCCGCTACCGTTGTGGCACGAGTCAGTTCAGCCCTCTGGAGCCCTCGATGAGCGAACAGCCGGCCCCCGCCGCCCGCCAGCCGTTGGAGCCGCCGGCCGCCGATGCCGTACGTGCCTACGCCGCGGCCGAGCGGGCCAAGACAGACACCCTTGCCTCGGTCCTGGAGGACATCGCCACCAACGGTTACCCGGCCCCGGAGACGGGCGTGCTGTGGGAGACCGCCCGCGATGCGCACCTCGCCACCCTCGCCGACAAGCAGGCCCGTGTCGCCTGAACATGGACCGCAGCGCTCCCGGGTCATCACGGTGGAGCCCGCGCTCACGCAGCTCACCAAACTGACCGCGGGCGAGACCCACCGTCTGGACCGCGCGATCGTGGCCATCTCCGTCAACCCCGAGCTCGGCACCCTGATCCCGGGAAGTCTTTTGCGCGATTACGTCGACGAGATCGACGGGGTCCGGGTCATTTTCTTTGCCACCGCCCTGCAGACGATCACGGTGGTGGCGTACATCGAGGCATAGCCGAGAGACTCTCCTGCGTTCTGCAGCAATACCTGAATGCTCCTCGACGGGGCAGCGCAGTGTTGGCTTCCCTTCACACGGCGCCCACCAGTGCCGAGGACAGTGCCAACAGCACCGCCGGGGCCGCCGCCGACCGCCGCACCGCTCCCGAAGGCGATCCGTGTCACTCCGGAAAGTCGGCACCAGGCCGGATCATCCGAGATTTCCGGCACCAGGCGCCTCAACCTGATCTGCTCGCCGCAGGTCTCAGCCATGGCGTGGGCAGCCAGCTGACCTGTAGAGAGGCTGTCCCCGCAGTCTCGGTAAGGCCTTCGGACGGCAGCGCCGGCGCCCTGGCTCGCCTCGCTGGCTCAGCACCACACCTGCTTGAGCCACGGCCTCGGGAATGCCGCGGGTGCGGGCGGCCTCGATGTCGTGCACCGCGCGTGGCAGGGCCCGCGCGGTGCACGCGAGATCACGTCGTTATCCCTGCCTGTCCGGTGCAACCGATCCATCTCTTGATCTTCGCAGGGAGTCCCGGCGTTTACGCCGGGAGGGAATGCGATCCGTGGGGCGGAGGTGCGGAGCGCCGGAGTGATCTGCGCCGTTGTCGGTGGGGCCCGCTGTGTTGATCAGGAAAGCCGAAGGGGGTGGGCTGGGTGATCCGTGCGTACAAGTTTCTGATGCGGCCCACCGTGGGTCAGGCGATCGTGCTCGGTGAGATGCTGCGGGATCACTGCTCGCTGTACAACGGGGCGTTGCAGGAGCGTCGCGATGCCTATCGTCACCCGTCGAAGACGACGATCCGGTACGGGATGCAGTCCGCGCAGCTCAAGGAGATCCGGGCGTTCGACCCGGAGCGTCAGGGCCGTTGGTCGTTCAGTTCACAGCAGGCCACGCTTCGCCGTCTGGACAAGGCGTTCGCCGCGTTCTTCCGCCGGGTCAAGTCCGGCGACGCTCCCGGCTACCCGCGATTTCGCGGGGTGAGCTGGTTCGACACCGTGGACTTTCCCAGGGATGGCGACGGGTGCCGCCTGGATGCCACCCCGCACGACCCGGTGACCCGCGTGCGGCTCCAGGGCGTCGGGCACGTCAAGGTTCACCAGCACCGGCCGGTGATCGGAAAGGTCAAGACCGTCAGCGTCAAGCGCGAGGGCCGTAAGTGGTTCGTCGTGCTGACCGCCGAGCAGGCCCAGCCCGATCCGCTCCCGCCGACCGGCAGTGTCGTCGGCATCGACCTGGGCATAGCCAACTTCCTCGCTGACTCCAACGGCGGGTTCGTTCCCAACCCGCGCCA
>NZ_JBSFYR010000148.1:0-10879 GCF_053599875.1 Streptomyces sp. NPDC005151
CGCTCGAAAGGGTCACGCGGCCAGGTCGAAGACACCGTCCTTGACCTGGCAACCCAGGTCACAGCCCTGCTTGATCGGCGAGCTTGAGATAACGGCGATCGCCGCGAAGAACGCGAACAGCAGGCGGCCCGGCCCGCTCGGGTCGTACATCCCGGGCAGCGGCCCGGCGAGCATCTCCAGGACCAGGCCGTGGGCGGTGAGGTGGTCGGCGAGCGCGGTGAGTTCGGCGGCGTCGCGGCCGAGGCGCTTCATCTCGTAGACGGTGAAGATGATGCGGCAGTGCGGGGCGTGGGCCTTGATCTGGCGGGCGAGCGCGAGCGCGGCCTCGAACTGGGGTCGGACCCGCACGCGGGTGCTGATCTTCTCGGAGAACACCTTGTCGCGCTCGATGCCGTGCTTGGCGAGGGCGTCGAGCTGGGACAGGAGTTCCTGGGTGAGCGTCGAGCACCGGGCGTACCCGATGCGGATGTCGGCGCTCGGGGTGTCCGGTGCGAGGGCGAGCGGAACCGGGGTGCCGGGGCGCCACGGCTGGCCGGGGGCGCGGTCGGCGGGGGTGGGCACGCGCAGGAGCTTGGAGAGCCGGGGCACCTTGGTGAAGCGGCCGGTGTGGTAGGTGCCGGCGACCGCGCCGGAGCGCGAGCGGCACGGCGAGCCGGGTTCGGCCCGGCAGCGCGGGCAGGGGTGGCGCTCTACGTCGTCCGCGTCGCTCGGGGAGGCTTCTTGAGGGACCGTCATGGCACCGGATGCTGTCACAAACAATTCTCAGAAGTGCCCCGAACCCACCTTTGAGTGAGAACGAGTTCTGCGAACTGAACCGCCGGTTCGTGATCACCGGGACGCCGTCTTTGATCTTGCTCGGGCAAAGGACCGTTTGCGAGAATCACAGTGAGAATCACTCGGCATCGGGGTCGGTGTCGCTGATCTGAGCCCTCAGCCCGAACCGGCGACCAGAGCCTCGCCGAGCGGGGTGCGCCGGTAGAGCACCGACCGTCCGGACCGGGCGCGGACGAGCAGCCCCGCGCCTCGCAGGATGGCGAGGTGGTCTCCGACCGCGCCGGGTGCCATGGCGAGGCTTCGGGCGAGGTGGCTGGTACTGGCCGGGGCGTCCAGCGCCAACAGCAGCCGGGCTCGGGCCCGGCCGACCAGAGCGGTCAGCGCGTCCGGTTGGGGGGCGGTCGCCTGTTCGCCCCACAGGGCAGCGGTGCCGCGGGCGCGATAGACCAAGGTCCTGGGCCAGGGGTCTTCCAGGTGGGCGGCGATATGCCCGACGAAGACCGAAGGGATCAGCAGTAGCCCGTCGCCGGCTAGGCGGACTGTTCCGCCTCGGAACGATCCGAGCTCGATACCGCCGGCGCGCCAGGCGATGCCCGGGTGCAGGCTCTCGATGGTCGTGGCCCATCCGTGTTCGCCGATCACCCCCACCCGGTGCACGACATCGCGCTCACAGATCGCGCGCAGTTGCGGCCAGTCCGCGGCGAGCAGCTCGTGCCACGCCTGGTCCATCGCCTCGGCGATCCTGGACACGGCGTCCGTCGAGTCCCACACTGCGCGTACGCGGGGATCACGGGCGGACGGGCCGGTCACGGTGGTGGCGAATTCGTGGCGGGCCGCTTCCAGCGGTGTGGCCCGGATCATGGCCAGGTCGTCTGCCCAGGTCTGGTTGAGGCCGCGCGGGGGCGGGGCGACGAAGTTCGCTCCGGATCGCGGGGCCTGCAGGGCGAGGGCGGTGTTCAGTTCGGTCTCGCGGCGAAGCCGTTCAAAGACCGGCAGGAGTCGGGTGGCCCAGGCTCGCGGCAGCGGCTGGCCGAGGCCGGCGAGCGAGCGAAGCAGTAAGCAGAGGTCCAGTGCGGGCGACAGTGCGAAGCGGCTGCGCAGCAGGTCCTCAATGGAGACTTCGAAGCGGAGCACGCCGCCATGCTACCGCGGGACGCCTGTTCCGATTCGTCCAGCGACGAATCATTGGTGAGTGGCGTGGGCGCACGGCGAGGCTCGGCGTCATGACCCCAACCGCCGAACCCTCGCAGGTCAATCACCGTGCCACCTACCGGGAAGTGCTGGCCGAGCCACGATTCCGGCTGCTCTTTTCGACCCGCACCGTCGCGATCACTGCGGACGCGCTGCGGATCACCACGTTCTCGGTGCTGGTCTTCTCGGCCACCGGCTCCGCGCTGTTGAGCGCACTGGCCTTCGGCATCGGCTTTCTCCCGCAGCTGTTCGGCTCGCTGCTGCTGGGCTCACTGGCCGACCAACTGCCGCCCCGCGCGCTCATCACCGGCGGCTACGCCTTGACGTGCGCCGCCGCCCTGCTGCTTGCCCTGGTGCGGATGCCGATCGCGGCAAGCCTCGGTGTCGTGGCGCTGGTCGCCCTCGCCACACCGGTGTTTCACGGCGCGTCGAGTCGGCTGGTCGCGCAGTCGCTGGAGGGCGACGCCTATGTACTGGGCCGTTCACTGAACAACATCGCTGCCTCCGGCGCGCAATTGTTCGGTCTGGCACTGGGAGGTGCGGTCGTCGCGGTACTCGGCCCGTACCGGGCGCTCGCGGTAAGCGCCGCCCTCTACCTCGGCTGCGCGCTCGCTATCCGCATCCGGCTACCCCGGCTGGAGCCGGGAGAGTTCGGCGGCACACCCGGCAGCGCTCGAGGCGATGGCGGGGCCGTCCGGGCAAGCCTGCACGGTGCCGGCCTGCTGCTGCGCGGACGCACGGTGCGACGACTGATGCTGGCGCAGTGGCTACCGACCGCTTTCGTAGCGGGAGCGGAAGGTCTGATCGTCGCCTACGCGGGAGGACGCCACTTCGCGCCCGGCTGGTACGCGGTGCTGATGGGCTGTCTGCCGGTCGGCATGCTTGTCGGTGACCTGCTGGTGGGCCGGCTCCTACTACCACCCACCCGGGAGCGACTGGTAGTTCCGTTGATTGCGCTGATGGGACTGCCGCTGGTCGGCTTCGCTGCCGAGCCCGGAGTGGGCGTCTCGTCCTGTCTGCTGCTGCTCTGCGGCTTCGGTTTCGCCTACGGTCTCGGCCTGCAACGGCCGTTCCTGGACGCCTTGCCGCAGGATGGCCAGGGCCAGGCCTTCGGTCTGCTCGGCTCCGGCAGCATGACGCTGCAGGGCGTCGGGCCGGCCTGCTTCGGCTCGGTGGCCGCAGTCATCGGAACAGGCGGCGCAATCGCCCTGGCAGGCGGCGCGGCGGCGCTTACCGCCGGCTGGATTCTCAGCTGGCACCCGCCCACCTCCCCGGTCCCCGTCCCGAACTACTCAACGGGATCAGAGAACGGCACCGAACAGCCTGCGTGTAGTTCTCCTGCGCAGTAACCGCCGCAGGTCGAGTCGGCTGCGAGCCGTCACGCACCCCACCCCCACCCCCACGTCTCTCTGCCAGCCTTTGCGGACCACGTACGGGATCTTGACACTACGAGCAGCCCATGCAAGGTTCATGCCGCATGATCGATGAATTCGCGAAGGACAACCTGCACGGGAGACTGCGGCGGGACCGCGAGGCGCTGCTCTGGAAACTCGACGGCTTGTCCGAATACGACGCCCGCCGACCTCTGACGGCCACCGGGACCAACCTCCTCGGCCTGGTCAAACACATGGCCACTGTCGAGGCCAGGTACTTCGGCGAGGTCTTTGACCGCCCTTCCCCGGAACCGCTGTACCGGTGGCAGGACTCCGACGGCACCGATCTGTGGGCGACCGAGGACGAGACCCGCGATCAGATCATCGGGTTCTACCGGCGCACGTGGGAACACTCGGACGCGACGATCAACGAGCTTCCCCTCGACGCCCCCGGCCACGTGCCGTGGTGGCCGGAGCCTTATCCCAACACCAACCTGTTCGCCATCATGGTCCATGTCCTCAGCGAGTCCGTCCGGCATGCCGGGCACGCCGATATCCTGCGCGAGGGCCTCGACGGCCGGACCGGGTTGCGCGCCGAACACGAGCAGCAGATCGACGAGGAAGCCCGCGCAGCCCACTGCGCGAAGATCGAGCAGGCCGCCAGGTCGGTCTCATCAATCAAGGCTTAGTCGAACATATCGGGCAGCCTGGCATCGGCTCCCCAACCGGCGCTTGCGATTTCCGAGCACCCGGCCACCTGATATGCCCGCGTCACCCGATGTGGGCGTTCAGTCCGCGCCTTCGTCGTCCTCGTCCAGCTCGGGCGCGTCCGGGTCTCGCAGCGGGCGCAGGCCCTGGGGCGGGGTGGAGGGGGTGAAGCTGTAGCGGCCCAGGACGTTGAGGTTCTTGAACTTCAGCGGGGACAGGCGGGCGACATCCTCATCGCTGATCTCGTGGCCCTCGGCACGCAGCTGGGCGACCGCGGCGTCCATGTAGCGGGTCGTCCAGAAAGTATCCGGGGCAAACGGGTGACGGGTGGCCATTCGTGCAGGTAGAACGCTTGCGGTCGCGTACGTAAGCGTCGATGAACTCGCCGATCAGCGCGTGCTTGGGCCGTCCTGATCACGTGTCGCGGTCTTCGCCGGAAGCGGGAGGGCGGGAGAGCTGGACTTGGTGTTCGGCATCTGCGAATCCGAGAGCACGGTAGAGGCGGATCGCGTGGTAGCCGGGGTCGGCGACGATGACCAGTGTGTGGGCGCCGAGCTGGTGGAGCCCCCAGTGCCCGGCTTGGTGAACGAGGGACGAGGCGAGCCCTCGTCGACGGTAGGAGGGATGGGTTTCGACGTCCTGGAAGCGTGCCAGCCCGCTGCCGTCGCTGAACAAGCCGGCGCCGACGCGCATGCGTCCTTCCACGAAGGCCCCGAACCAGGCGCCGCGGCCGGCGTCGCAGAGCCTGCGGTGCCCAGCGACCTTCCTTTCCAGGAACTGCTGGTGCTCGGCGGTCATAGCGACGTGGCCGTTGCAGGAGATGCTTAGCCGGGTGGCTTGGGCCCAGTCGTCGTTGCTGGTCAGGGGGCGGATGGCGGTGGCGATGTCCGGTTCGCTGGGAGGCAGCAGCCGGGCGGCGGTCAGGACGGAGTTCACCTCGGCGGTGACGCCGATCTCGGCGAGTACTCCTGCGTCACCGGTGTCGCCGTCGGTGCCATCCACTCCCAGGGCGAGGTGTGCTGCTTGGGGGAACTCGCCGGAGAATATCGTGGACCACGATCGTGCGTCGCAGTTCCTGGGTGGGGCTTTGAACAGCACGAAGTTCCCCCACCAGAAGCCGGGGTTGGCAGGGGTCTGGACCACGAGGTGTGTCCCGTGATCGGTGATGGCGGAGCCGGCCAGGGTCCGCAGCATCAGGTCGGTTCGAAAGCCCAGGGAGATCACCTTCACCGGGCTGATCTTATGGCCGCTGGCTCAACATGCAACTGGCTTTTCGCCTCCACCGAGCCAGCCGCCAGTACTGGGATCTAGGTGCACGGAGGGCTCGGTGCGAGCCCGTGTCGGGGGCCGAGGCGTCGTCGCAGTTCTAGGTTCTCGCTCTGGGCAACTTCCAGAGCCTGCCGCAGGTCCTGGAGCTCGTCGCGATGCCGCCGCTTGAGCTCGGCGAGCTGGGCGGTGAGGGTGCGCACGACGCTGCTGGGCGAGTCGTCGGGCGGCGGCGCGGTCGCACGGGGCGGGTGGCTTCGCTGCTGGGCCCTCAGTTGCTCGACGCGCTGGCGGATTTCGATGCAGCGGTAGAGGAAGTCGAGCGAGACGTCAGCGGTCTGGGCGAGGCCACGGAAGGTGATGGGCTGTCCGCAGCGGATCATCTCCCGCAGGCCCTTCTCCGCGCGAGCCTGGGCGGCAGCGCTCTTGCGGGCGGCGGCCTGGCGGAGGTTGTCGGGGTTACCGCGCATGGGTCAGCTCCCGTCCTGGCTGCGGGTGATCGCGTCGGTGCGGGCGTCGACGCCCGCACCGCGAACGGCCTGGGCCGGTCCGTCGGCGAGCCGGGTCTGTTCGAGCTTGAGGATGATGCGGCCGAGGGCGTCCTGCTCTTGGCGGCGGCCGGCGAGCCAGACATTGTCCTCGCTCATCGGCAGCCCGGTCCGGGCCGCGAACGCGTTCTGCCGTTCGGTGATGAGCTGCTCGGTGCGCTGCCGCTGGGTGGTGAGTTCGGGCAGAAAGGTGACGTCCGTGGCGAACTTGTCGCAGGTCAGGCAGGCGTTGCCCTTCGCGCATGCCTGGCGGGGCGGCAGGAGGCACAGGCCGTTGGGCAGGATGCGGTCGGTGCGCTTGTCGAGCTCCAGCATGTCGTAGAGGTCGCGCGGGTCGGTGGACAGTTCCCGGGCGTCGGCGGTGATCTTCCGGTAGCGCAGGAACTCGCGTTCGTGGGTCTCGGCGAGGGTCTGCGCGTAGGTCATCAGCATGGTCGGCGAAAGGTGGCCGAAGTAGCGCTGGACGACGTGGAACGGGACGCCGGCGTTGAGGAGGCTGGTGGCCTTGGTGTGCCGGAACCGGTGGGTGCGGTTGAAGTCCACCAGCCGTCCGGCGCTGTCGCGAATGTCGAGCCGGCGAGCGAACTCAAAGAGTGTCTGGTGGATGGGTTCGACGGCGAAGGGCTTGTCGGCGTACCGGTTCATCCTGTGGGCCAGGAAGAGGTATTTGGGGCTCGCGCCCTCTGCCCAGCGGGGCCCCAGGTGGGTGTCGGCCCACTGCTGCTGGGCGCGGATGATGGCGACGATCTCGGTATCGACGAGGATGGTGTCCGGCGCCTGCTCGATCTTCGTCTGCTGGTAGCGCAACTTGGCGACGAAGGCGCCGTCGGCGACTTCTTGCTCGTCGGGCGGGGTGAGCCGGTCCAAGGCGAACAGCGGGTCGCAGTCGAGCATCCGGATCTCACTGATCCGCCGCCCGATGCGGGCCTGCAGCATCAGGATCCGCATGAGCTGCTCGTCTCGGCCCTGTTCTCGTATAGCTACGGCCACCCGACAAGTAGCGCAGAGTAGTTGTCGCTACGTTTGTGAATGTCAGTAGTCGCGTGCACGGATGAGCTGGGGATTCGCCGCCGAGCGCAGGGAAGTGCGAACTCCCAGACGGTCCGAAGTCGCCTGCACTACGGTCGACTTGGCCGTAGTCGTATGCGCGACGGGGGCTTTGGGATGGTCGATGGACCGGTGGCCGAGCGCGGGGTGCTGACCGCGCCAGACGAGCTGTGGGATGCCGTAGTGAGGCAGGCCGAGGTGGTAGGTCCGCTCGCTGCGAAGGACACGGTGGGGCTGGCGGACGCGGACGAGGCAGCCGCGATGCTTCAGATCTCCCGGCGCCAGGTGTACGTGCTGGTCGGGCGGTGGCGGGTGGGTGAAGGGGTGGTATCAGACCTGCTGCCGGGCCACTCCAGCGGTGGGCGCGGCGGTGGACGTCTGTCCGATGAGGTCGAGGCGATCGTTCAAGAGGTACTGCGCACCCGGTACCTGACGCGGCAGCGCCGAACCGTGGCGGTGATCCACCGGGAGATCGCGCGCCAGTGCCGGGCTCGTGATCTGCAGGTTCCCTCACGCGGAACGGTGCGACGCCGGATCGCACAGCTGGACCCGGTTGCTTCCACCACCGCGCGGGAGGGAAGCGAGGCAGCTCGTCCGCTGCGGTCGGCGGGCGACATGCCGCCCGAGGTCACTGCGGTGTTGGAGCAGGTCCAGGTTGACCACACGCCGGTGGATGTGATCGTGGTCGACGAGCAGCACCGGCTGCCGATCGGCCGGCCGTATCTGACGCTGGCGATCGACGTGGTCAGCCGATGTGTGGTGGGCCTGGTGGTGACGCTGGAGGCACCGTCGGCGACCTCGGTTGGGCTGTGCCTGGTGCATGCGGCCACCGACAAGCGGCCGTGGCTGGAGAGGCTGGGGGCCGAGGTGGTGTGGCCGATGAGCGGCAAGCCGCGCGAGCTGTATGTGGACAACGCCGCAGAGTTCAAGAGTGAGGCTCTGCGTCGCGGTTGCGACCAGCACGGCATCAGGCTGCGCTACCGGCCGCCCGGCCTGCCGCACTTCGGCGGGATCATCGAGCGGCTGATCGGCACGATGATGGAGATGGTCCACGAGCTGCCAGGCACCACGTTCTCCAATACTGCCGAGCGCGGGGCCTACGACAGCGACGCCAAGGCCGTTTTGACCTTACGGGAGTTGCAGCGGTGGCTGGCCTTGGCAGCGTGCTGCTACCACGGCCAGGTGCACGAGGGGTTGGGCCGCACCCCGGCGGGGGTCTGGGCGGAGATGGTCGCGGTGGCCTCGCCGATGATGGTGACCAATGAGACCGCGTTCTTGGTGGACTTCCTGCCGGTGGTCCGCCGGACGTTGTCGCGGTCGGGGTTCGTCATCGACCATGTGCAGTACTACAGCGACGCGCTGAAGCCATGGATCGCCCACCGCGAACGGCTGGGCCGGTTCGTCCTTCGTCGCGATCCGCGCGACATCAGCCGCATCTGGGCCCTGGACCCGGACCAGGACGCCTATGTGGAGGTTCCCTACCGGACGCTGTCGAGGCCGCCGATCAGTGTGTGGGAGCAGAAGGCGGCCGTCGCGCGGCTGCGCGAGCTGGGCCGCGCCGAGGTCGATGAGAACGCGTTGTTCGCCATGGTGGCGCAGATGCGCGAGATCACCGAGGCCGCCGCGGCCAGCACTCGCAAGGCCCGCCGGGACCGCCAGCGCCGCACCGAGGCGCCGCCCGGTAACCGGCGGCCGACGCCGCCTCCGAAGCCGCCTGCCCCGCCCGCCAACCAGGGCGGGGAGGCTGTGGCCAGGCCGTTCGAGGTGATCGAGCAGTGGTGAACGAGGACGAGCCGGTGGATCTGTCACACCTGCACCCGGCCGCGCAGCAGATCGCGCGGCTGCCGGACGCCGAGCGGCTGCGGTACGTGCGGGCGGACCGGTGGATCGGCTACCCGCGCGCCATAGAGGCCCTGGAGCGGCTGGAGACGCTGCTGTCGTGGCCGTCCAAGCAGCGGATGCCGAATCTGCTGCTGATCGGGCCGACGAACAACGGCAAGTCGATGATCGTGGAGAAGTTCCGCCGCACCAACCCGCCGATCTCGCACCCGGACCGCGAGGAGATTCCCGTGCTGGCGGTGCAGATGCCCTCCGATCCGTCGGTGATCCGCTTCTACACCGTGCTGCTGGCCGCGCTCGGCGCCCCACTGCGGGCCCGCTACCGGCTGGCCGACGTGGAGCAGTTGGCGCTGCGGCTGCTGCGGTCGGCCGGAGTGCGGATGCTGGTGATCGACGAGCTGCACAACGTCCTCGGCGGACGCGGCGACCACCGCCGGGAGTTTTTGAACCTGCTGCGTTTCCTGGGCAACGAGTTGCGCATCCCGCTGGTCGGCGTCGGCACCCGGGATGCGTACCTGGCCATCCGAGCCGACGACCAGTTGGAGAACCGGTTCGCGCCGCTGACGCTGCCCCGCTGGGAGGCAGACGCCGACGCCTGCTCGCTGTTGGCCAGCTTCGCCGCGGCGTTCCCGCTGCGCAGGCCCTCGCCGATCGCCACCGCCGAGATGGCCGGCTACCTGCTCAGCCGCAGCGAGGGCACGATCGGCGAGCTGGCCCATCTGCTCACCGACGCCGCGGTGGCCGCGATCGAGTCCGGTGAAGAGGCCATCAACCAGCGCACTCTGCTGCTGGCACCGTACGACGGGCCGACCGAGCGGCGTCGGCTGTTCGAGCGCGAGCTGACGTGAGCCCACCGCGGCGCTGGCCTCTGCACCCTCAGCCCGGCCCTCTGGAGTCGCTGTCGTCATGGCTGGACCGGCTGGCCGGGCTGTACGAGATGCCGGTGAAGGACTTACTCACCCGCAACCTCGGCCTGGTCGACCCGGACGTCCCGGCAGACCTCGACTACGACCCGCCGATGGCGATGCTCACCGCGCTGGCAGAGCGCACCGGGGTCGAGCTCGCCCGGCTGCGGGCGATGACGCTGGCCGGCTGGGAACCGTGGCTGTTCGACAAACTCACCGTGCCGCTCCAGGACACGCAGCCGATGTTCGACGCCTACGTCCGGGACAACTCCGTGCTCCTGGTTCCCGGGGAGGCCGGCACCAACCAGGTCAACCGCTGGAAGCGCTGGCCGGGACCATGGCTCGGATACTGGCCACTGCACCGGGCCTGCCCCGTGTGCGCCGCCGACCCCGGGCGCGGGCGGGCCCTGTTGTGGCGGCTGCCGCTGATGACCGGCTGCGTCGAGCACGGGTGCCGCCTGGAAGACGCCACCGCGGTCGCTCTGTCCGTCGCCGTCGACCAGGAGGGACCGGGCCCCGTGCCGCTGGCCGAACCGCTGGCCACCGTGGACCGCTACACCTACGAAGGACTCACCACCGGGCGGGTCACCATGCCGGGCCGCAGCGTGCATGCCGGGGTCTGGTTCCGGCTGCTGCGCTGCCTGCTGGACGAGGTCAGCCTCTCCCCGAGCGGCCGACGCAGCCACGGCCGGGCCACACTGGAACAGGTGTGGCAGGCTGCCGGGCTCGAAGAGCGCGCCGGGTTGACCACCTGGCGGCCCTACGAACACCTCAAGCCCGACGTCCAAGAGGCGATGCTGCACGCCGCCGCCACCGCCCTGCATCTGGTCGCCGATGGGACCATCATCGCCTTCGGCCGCCTCGCCTCCACGCTGCGGCTGGAGCACCGGCACATCTACGACGGCGACCGGCAGCCCCCGCACCGAAGTTCCTGGCAGGAGGTCATGGCCGAGATGGAGGCGGCTCTCGCCCTGGCGCGCACGGACCGAGACGCCGCCCGGCAGCTCTTGATCTTGCTCACCCTCGGCTGCCGAACCCTCGACCGGTTCGAAGAAGAGCGCGCCTTCTTGTTCGGCGTCGGCGTGCCCGCCGACTTCCTGCCCAGCGCCCGCGATCTCGGTCGCACCGACCTTGGGCGGTTTCCACTGATCGTTGCGAATCAGCGGTAGGCGAGTTCCTTTGACCAGCGTCTCATGGCCTCGGCGGGGGTGCGGTCGCCCAGGACGCG
>NZ_JBSFYR010000149.1:0-7222 GCF_053599875.1 Streptomyces sp. NPDC005151
CACGCCCGCGACCCGGCGGTCGTGACAAGAGGGCACACCGGGCCGCTGACGCGCGACGGCCGGTCCGGGGCCGTGCAGGGGAGTCCCCGCAGGACAACGAACAAAGACCCGGGCTCGCCCGCGTACCCGCCGAACGTTCGTCGTTCGAGGAGACACCCCGGAAGGGCCCCGGGCCACCACCCACGGGGCAGGCGACGGTGCCACCAGGGGCCAGGCTGACACCTCAAGCCCGTCGAGGGGGTCCCCCCATGCCCTTAAGGCTATGGGGGAGATTGAGGACGGAACCCCCGCCCCGGACCGGGGCACCGCACCACGCGACGCCCCGCCCCTCCCAGGGGCCCCGCTCCATGGCGACGAGAACCAGGCCGCCCGCCACGGTTCACCTTCTGTTCACTCTCCCCCGTAAGCCGCTTCACCTGTTCTGTCTAATTTCGGCAGTACACGGTGCGCGGCGAAACGCCGCACCACCCATCACATCGCACGCCGTCGTAGAACGAACAAGACCTCGGCGGCTCCTGGAAGGAAAAACCCGAAAGTGAAGCTTCAGCGCAAGAACCGGCTTCGTGCCACCGCGCTCGGTGCCCTCGCCGTCTCCAGCGCCCTGGTCCTCACGGCGTGCGGTTCGGACAACAACAACAGCGGCGGCAGCAGCACGGGCGGTAGCGGCGAGAAGACGAGTGCCGCGTCGGACATCAAGTGTGACGACGCCAAGGGCCAGCTCCTCGCCTCCGGCTCCAGCGCGCAGAAGAACGCCATGGACCTCTGGGTCAAGGACTACATGGCGGGCTGCAAGGGCGTCGAGGTCAACTACAAGTCGTCGTCCTCCGGTGAGGGCATCATCGCCTTCAACCAGGGCACGGTCGGCTTCGCCGGCTCCGACTCGGCGCTGAAGCCCGAAGAGGTCGCGGACTCGAAGAAGATCTGCAAGACCGGCCAGGGCATCAACCTGCCGATGGTCGGTGGCCCCATCGCGATCGGCTTCCACCTCGAGGGTGTCGACAGCCTGACGCTGGACGCCCCCACCCTTGCCAAGATCTTCGACGGCAAGATCAAGAAGTGGAACGACCCGGCGATCGCCAAGCTCAACAGCGGCGCGAAGCTTCCGGACAAGGCGATCCAGGCCTTCCACCGCTCCGAGGACTCCGGCACCACGCAGAACCTCGGCAAGTACCTCGCCGCCACCGCGCCGAACAACTGGAAGTACGAGCCCGAGAAGAAGTGGCCGGCCCCCGGTGGCCAGGCCGCGTCCGGCTCGGCCGGTGTCGCCGCGCAGGTGAAGCAGGTCGACGGCTCGATCGGTTACTTCGAGCTCTCGTATGCCTCGTCGCAGTCCATCTCCACGGTCGACATCAACACCGGTGGCTCCGCCCCGGTCAAGGCCTCCTCGGAGAACGCCTCCAAGGCCATCGCCGCCGCCAAGATCAAGGGCACCGGCAAGGACCTGGCGCTCGACCTCGACTACACCACCAAGGCCGAGGGTGCGTACCCGATCGTCCTGGTGACCTACGAGGTCGTCTGCGACACGGGCAACAAGGCCGAGACGCTCCCCACGGTCAAGTCCTTCCTGAACTACACCGCGGGTGACGCGGGCCAGAAGCTCCTCACCGACGCCGGTTACGCGCCGATCCCGATCGAGATCAACGCCAAGGTCCGCGAGACCATCGCGTCCCTCTCGTAACCAGAAGCAACACCCGTAACACCAGCTGAAACCCAGCTCCACCAGCAACACCCGGCAGGCCGGCCCGGTGCACCCCTCCGGACCGGCCCGCCGGCACCACCCCCCCATCCGGTGCACCGCCGCCAGGGGAGCGCGTCGCTCCCCCACACAGACCGGAAAGACCATGGCTTCCACCACACCGATAGACACACCACCGGCGCCCCCGGTGCAGCGCAAGCGCGCCAGGCCCAAGGCCGCAGGACGCGCAGGCGACAAAATCTTCCTGGGCCTCTCGCGGGGTTCAGGCATTCTGCTGCTCGTGATCATGGCGTCGATCGCCGTGTTTCTCACGTACCGCGCGACCCTCGCCATCTCCAAGGACGAGGGCAACTTCTTCACCACGCTGGACTGGAACCCGGTCGGCGACAAGCCGGTCTTCGGTATCGCGGCCCTGCTCTTCGGCACGATCGTCAGCTCGATCATCGCGATGGCCATCGCGGTTCCGATCGCTGTCGGTATCGCCCTCTTCATCTCGCACTACGCGCCGCGCAAGCTGGCCGCACCCCTCGCGTACGTCGTCGATCTGCTCGCGGCAGTGCCGAGCATCGTGTACGGCATCTGGGGCGCCCTCTTCCTGGTCCCGTACCTGGAGGGACTGAACCTCTGGCTCGACCAGTTCTTCGGCTGGACGTACGTCCTGGAGAAGACCGAGGTCGGCGTCGCCCGCTCGCTCTTCACCGTCGGCATCCTGCTCGCGATCATGATTCTGCCGATCGTGACGAGCGTCAGCCGCGAGGTCTTCCTCCAGGTCCCGAAGACGAACGAGGAAGCCGCCCTCGCTCTCGGCGCCACCCGCTGGGAAGTCATCCGCCTCTCGGTGCTGCCCTTCGGCCGCTCCGGCGTGATCTCCGCGTCGATGCTGGGCCTGGGCCGCGCACTCGGCGAGACGATGGCCGTCGCCACGGTCCTGTCGCCGAGCTTCGTCATCTCGGCACATGTGCTCAACCCCGGCGGCGCAACGTTCGCCCAGAACATCGCCGCGAAGTTCGACGAGGCCGACCAGTTCGGGCGCGATGCCCTGATCGCCTCCGGCCTCGTCCTCTTCATCCTCACCCTGCTGGTCAACGGCGCGGCCCGGCTCATCATCGCCCGCCGCAAGGAGTACTCGGGGGCCAACGCATGAGCCAGGCAGCCAACACCGGCATACAGGAACGCCCCGCCCCCGCGGCGGCCGCTTCCCGGAACAGCCTCAGCAGCCGGTCGCTCCCCCGCTGGGCCCCGGCCGCCTTCGCGGGCGCCGCGATCGTGCTCGGCGTCGGCATCGGCGCGGCGGCGGGCTGGCAGAGCCGCATCCAGTGGGGCCTGTTCTCCGCGGTGCTCTTCGTCGTCATCTCGTACGTCACGACGTCGGTCGTCGAGAACCGGCGCCAGGCCAAGGACCGGCTCGCCACCAGCATCGTCTGGGTGTGCTTCCTCCTCGCCGTCGTGCCGCTGGCCTCGCTGGTCTGGACGACGGTCAGCCACGGCTCGAAGGTCCTGGACGGCTACTTCCTCACCCACTCCATGTCCGGCGTGCTCGGCATGGAGCCGGGCGGCGGTGTCTACCACGCGCTGATCGGCACCCTGGAGCAGGTCGGCCTCGCCACCTTGATCTCCGCCCCGATCGGCCTGCTGGCCGCCGTCTACCTGGTGGAGTACGGGAAGGGCGCGCTCGCCAAGGCTGTGACGTTCTTCGTCGACGTGATGACCGGCATCCCGTCCATCGTCGCCGGTCTCTTCATCCTGTCGATCATGCTGATGGCGAAGCTCCAGCCGTCCGGCCTGATGGGTTCGCTGGCGCTCACGATCCTGATGATCCCGGTCGTGGTCCGCTCCACCGAGGAGATGCTCAAGCTCGTCCCGAACGAGCTCCGCGAGGCATCACTCGCCCTCGGCATCCCGAAGTGGCGCACCATCCTGAAGGTGGTCCTGCCCACCGCGATCGGCGGCATCACCACCGGTGTGATGCTCGCGATCGCCCGGATCGCCGGCGAGACCGCGCCGATCATGCTGCTGGTCTTCGGCAGCCAGCTGATCAACTCCAATCCCTTCCAGGGCGCACAGTCGTCGCTCCCCTTCTACATCTGGGAGCAGTTCAAGATCGGCAGCGAGGCGTCGTACGACCGCGCCTGGGCCGCCGCTCTGGTCCTGATCGCCTTCGTCATGATCCTCAACCTGGTGGCCCGCGGTATCGCCCGCTGGAAGGCCCCGAAGACCGGCCGCTGACGCGGCACGAAAGAAGCAGTGATTCAGATGGCCAAGCGCATCGACGTCAGCGGCCTGTCCGCCTATTACGGCTCCCACCTTGCCATCGAGGACATCTCGATGACCGTGGAGCCCCGCTCCGTGACCGCCTTCATCGGCCCGTCCGGCTGCGGCAAGTCCACCTTCCTGCGCACCCTGAACCGGATGCACGAGGTCACCCCCGGTGGCCGCGTCGAGGGCAAGGTCCTGCTGGACGACGAGAACCTGTACGGGTCCAACGTCGACCCGGTCACCGTGCGCCGCACGGTCGGCATGGTCTTCCAGCGTCCGAACCCCTTCCCGACCATGTCGATCTTCGACAATGTCGCGGCGGGCCTGAAGCTGAACGGTTCGTACAAGAAGAGCCGGCTGGCGGACGTCGTCGAGAAGTCCCTCCGTGGCGCCAACCTCTGGAACGAGGTCAAGGACCGCCTGAACAAGCCCGGCTCCGGCCTCTCCGGCGGTCAGCAGCAGCGCCTGTGCATCGCCCGCGCGATCGCGGTCGAGCCGGATGTGCTGCTGATGGACGAACCGTGCTCCGCCCTGGACCCGATCTCCACCCTCGCCATCGAGGACCTGATCGGCGAGCTGAAGGAGCGCTTCACGATCGTCATCGTGACGCACAACATGCAGCAGGCGGCCCGCGTCTCGGACCGCACGGCGTTCTTCAACCTCGCGGCGGTCGGCAAGCCCGGCAAGCTCGTGGAGATAGACGAGACGGAACGGATCTTCTCCAACCCGTCGGTCCAGGCGACGGAGGACTACATCTCCGGCCGTTTTGGGTGACCAAGGACAGCCTTTGGGGTGCTGCATGGCGGTGCCACCCTCAAGGCAAGGGGTCCGCCCCCGCTCCTCACAAGGGAGCGGGGGCGGACCCCTTTCACTTCAAGCCCGCGGGGCGTCACTCACCCGAACAGCAGAACAACGACCCCGTAACTCGCGGCAGCGACCAGTGCCGCGGCCGGCATCGTGATGAACCACCCGAGGATGATGTTCTTCGCGACCCCCCACCGCACCGCGTTGACCCGCTTCGTGGCCCCCACACCCATGATCGCCGAGGTGATCACATGCGTCGTGGAGATGGGCGCGTGGAACAGGTAGGCCGAGCCGAACATGATCGACGCCCCGGTCGTCTCCGCGGCGAAGCCCTGCGGCGGGTCCAGCTCGATGATCTTCCGGCCGAGCGTCCGCATGATCCGCCAGCCACCCGCGTACGTACCCAGCGAGAGCATCAGCGCGCAGACGAGCTTCACCCAGACCGGGATCGGGTCGCTCGGACTCTCGACATCGGCGATGACCAGCGCCATCACCACGATGCCCATCGTCTTCTGCGCGTCCTGCAGACCGTGCCCGAGCGCCATGCCTGCCGCCGAGGCCGTCTGCGCGATGCGGAATCCGCGCTTGGCCTTGTGCGGGTTGGCCTTCCGGAACAGCCACATGATCGTGACCATCACCAGATAGCCCACGACCAGACCGACGACCGGCGAGACGAACATCGGGATGACGACCTTGTCGAGCACCCCGTTCCAGTGCACCAGCGTTCCGCCGGCCAGCGCCGCTCCGACCATGCCGCCGAACAGCGCGTGCGAGGACGACGAGGGGAGACCGAAATACCAGGTGACGAGGTTCCAGATGATCGCGCCGACAAGGGCGGCGAAGAGGATTCCCATCCCCTTCTGCCCCTCGGGCGTCGCGATCAGGCCCTCGCTGACGGTCTTGGCGACTCCCTGTCCCAGGAAGGCACCGGCGAGGTTCATCACCGCGGCCATGGCCAGGGCCGCCCGCGGGGTCAGCGCCCGGGTGGAGACCGAGGTGGCGATGGCGTTCGCCGAGTCGTGGAAGCCGTTCGTGTAGGTGAAGCCGAGCGCGACACCGATGGTCACGATCAGCGCAAAGGTGTCCACGTGGTTCAGGACTCCTTGACCGCGATGGTCTCCACCGTGTTGGCGACGTGCTCGAACGCATCGGCCGCCTCTTCCAGCGCATCCACGATCTGCTTGAGCTTCAGCACCTCAATGGCGTCGTACTTGCCGTTGAAGAGATGGGCGAGCAGCTTGCGGTGGATCTGGTCGGCCTGGTTCTCCAGGCGGTTGACCTCGATCCAGTACTCGGTGAGGTTGTCCATCGTGCGCAGGTTGGGCATCGCCTCGGCGGTCAGCTCGGCCGCCCGCGCCAGCACCTCGATCTGCTGCTCGACACCCTTGGGGAGTTCTTCGACCTGGTACAGCACGACCAGGTCGACGGCCTCCTCCATGAAGTCCATGATGTCGTCGAGCGACGATGCGAGGTTGTAAATGTCCTCGCGGTCGAACGGCGTGATGAAAGAGGAGTTCAGCTGGTGGAAGATCGCGTGGGTGGCATCGTCCCCTGCGTGCTCCGCTGCCCGCATACGTTCCGCGATCTCGACTCGGGAGGCAGAGTCCGCCCCGAGCAGTTCCATGAGGAGTTTCGAGCCCGTGACAATGTTGTCCGCGGATGCGGAGAACATGTCGTAGAAGCTCGTCTCCCTGGGGGTCAGACGAAAGCGCACGTGGGGTCCTCGGGATGCTTTGGTTTCGGTCAGGCTGATGCTAGGCGCATCATCCGGCCACGGCTAACCGGCATTCTTCAGTGTCGCGCATCGAACACGGTGATCAGCACGGGCCCCCGGTCACGTTTCAGCTGAATTCGTTAGGATATACCCACCCGGGGTATATCAGGCGCAGGGTAAAGGGAAAACGGGAGGCAGCAATGACCACCACCGAGACCACAGAGGCGACGGAACCCACCGAGGAAACGGCGGAGATCCTCACCGACCACGACCGCGGCATACACGGCTACCACCACCAGAAGGCCGACCACGTCAAGCGGCTGCGCCGGATCGAGGGCCAGATCCGTGGTCTGCAGCGGATGGTCGACGAGGACGTCTACTGCATCGACATACTCACGCAGGTCTCGGCGTCCACCAAGGCTCTCCAGTCGTTCGCGCTCCAGCTCCTCGAGGAGCATCTGCGCCACTGCGTCGCGGACGCGGCGGTCAAGGGCGGCGAGGAGATCGACGCGAAGGTCGAGGAAGCCTCGAAGGCCATCGCCCGCCTGCTCCGTACCTGAGACAGCGCCGCGGGAGGTCGCACCGTGTGCGGTCGCACTGCCTGGGGCGCCGTCCGAGGCACCGCCTGACGTGCGCTTTTGTCCGTCACCCCCGGTGGTCGCACTGCCTGGGGCGCCGTCCGAGGCACCGCCTGACGTGCGCTTTTGTCCGTCACCCCCGGTGGTCGCACTGCCTGGGGCGCCGTCCGAGGC
>NZ_JBSFYR010000149.1:7320-10878 GCF_053599875.1 Streptomyces sp. NPDC005151
GCACCGCCTGACGTGCGCTTTTGTCCGTCACCCCCGGTGGTCGCACTGCCGGGGGACGGTGGTGCGTTCGGCGCCCGCCCCGACGTTGAGCACCTCGTCGATACGGTCCGCACTGAGCCGTTCCCCGATGGCGGCCGACGCCGCGATCATCAGTTCACCGCATAGCTCGATCTCCGCGAGGGCCACATGATCCTGAACGGTCCGAGTGCTGAGCGTCACCACGTACGTCACCTCTCACTGCCGTCGCCGACTTCCTCATGCCGCCTCCCGGCAAGCTTTGCCCCGTCGCGCTGCCCAGCACGCCCGCTCGCCGCGTTGGCCACAAGCCCTGGTAGCTCCTTCCCCAAGCTCTCAACTTCGTTCGAGCAGGGGAGACCCCATCCAAGGACTTCCGGCCGCCTTGCGATCGCACGCACTGGACGACGCTCCTCATGGGGCAAACCTTGCCGGTCACGGCACTAGCGTAGGGAGCGGACCACGCGCCGCGCATGGCACGGACGGACCATTTCGGCCGCGCCGGATGCCTACGCGCCCGGCCCGCCGCCGCTACCGCTGCCCCTGCTCGATCTGCCCGGTGTAGATGTCGCGATCGTCCGGAAGCTGCACATTCACGGGCACCCCGAACCCGAACAGCAGCGTCGTCGACACCACCTGCACCGCCGGACCCTCGTTGGCGAAACTGAACCGGTGGCGCACCTTCCGCAGCCGCCCCGCCTCGTCCAGATACGCGTCGAACGGCACGGCGTCCATGCGGAACCCTTTCGCCGCCGCGGCCAGTGCGCCACGCGATTTCGGCGAGGCGGCCCGCGCCGCGCGCCCGAGGTCCGCGGTCCCCCGGTAGTGCCGGACCGTCACCCCGGCGAGTTCGGTCTCCCCCACGTACGTCACTTTGTCCGCCCCGCGCAGCAGTTCGGCGGCCGCCATGGGATCGGTGACCCCGCCCGTGACGAGATTGCCGTCCTCCAGGGCCGTCGTATCGACCCTGACCCACTTGCCGGCGGGGACTCCTGCGCCACGGTTCTTCATGTAGAGCGCACCGGGGGCGAGGAGTTCGGTGATGGGGCGGTGTTCGTACTCGCCCGCGGCGTCCTTCGGCAGCACCACGGTGAGCCGGCCGAGCTGCCTGCGGAAGTCGTACGTCCCCCGGCCGGTGATCGTCACCAGCGTCCCGCCTGCCGCGGTCTCCATCGACGTACGCACCTCGGCGCTCCCGGCGACGTCCGGGCTCCCTCGCCGATTCCCGCCCCCTGTCCCGGCGAGCACCGCGGCCGCCCGGTGGATCACATCGAGGGAATCGCCCCCACCCCGCTCATCCACCACGCTCCGTCCGCCGGCATCGGTCCCGCCCCGGCCACCGCTGTCCGAGCATCCGGCGGCCGCCGCCATCACGCCCACCACGGCGAGGGCGCAGACAGCGCGCGCCCCGCCTCCGGACCTGTGCTGCTGCACCACCATCGCCTGCCAACCCTCAACGACGTACCGCTTGCCCGAGCCCCCCACCCGCCCCGCATAACGACCACCCCTGTCCCCCGTCACGCCGTCCTCGTGGGCCTCACGGACGGGTGCCCGTCCCCAGTACCGTGGACGCGTGTACGACCAACACACCGCGGAGGTCACGCCGACCGCTCCCGCCACCCCGCCGACGCCCCCCGCCCACGAGCCCTTCACCATCGAACGCGGCTCGTTCTGCATCGCCCGCTGCGGATGCGGGTGGACCGGCCCGGCCCGTCGCTCCCGCGACCGCGCCCGCACCGACGCCGAGCAACACCGCACCGCCCGCTGATCACGGATCACGGATCACCGACAACCGATCCACCCGACGGTCGCCCGACCGATCGACCCGCGAGGCCATGACCCGGAGGTCCGATGAACCTGCCGAACCGCCGCACCCTGCTCACCGCGGGCGCGGCAACAGCCCTGGCCGGCGCCACGGCCACCGCCTGCAGAGGCACCGGCACGGGTTCTTCGGCCGCCGCCACGGCCACCGCCACCCGCACGTCGCCCGCATCAGCCGGCTCACCGTCCGCCACAACCGGCAAGGCGAACTGGCCCGCCCTGGCCAAGAGCCTCGACGGCACCCTCGTACGCCCCGAGGACGCGGCGTACCGGACGGCCCGCCAGCTCTACAACACCCGTTTCGACGGCCAGAAACCGGCAGCCGTCGCGTACGTCCGGCACGAGGCGGACATCCGTGAGTGCCTGGCCTTCGCCCGCCGCAGCTCCACCCCCGTTTCGATCCGCAGCGGCGGCCATTCCTACGCGGGCTGGTCGAGCGGCAACGGGCGCCTGGTCATTGACGTCTCGTCACTCTCCCGGGTCGACCGGGACGGCACCGTCGGCGCGGGCGCCAGACTCATCGACGTCTACCGGGGTCTTGCCCGGCACGGGCTGACGGTCCCCGGAGGCTCCTGCCCCACGGTCGGCATCTCCGGTCTCACGCTCGGCGGCGGCCACGGCGTCGCGTCCCGCGCGTACGGCCTGACCTGCGACAGCCTCACCGCGGCAACGCTCGTCACCGCCGACGGCAAGACAGTGACCGCCGACGCCAAGCACCACCCCGACCTCTTCTGGGCGCTGCGCGGCGCGGGCAACGGCAACTTCGGCGTGGTCACCGAGCTGACGTTCCGCACCCGCCCGGCCCCGCAGACCGTCACCGCGTACATGTCGTGGCCGTGGTCGCGCGCCCGGTCCGTCATCGCCGCCTGGCAGGAGTGGGGCCCGGACCAGCCGGACGAGATCTGGTCCTCCGCACATCTCGCGGCGGGACCGGGCGGCGGCAACCCGACCGTGTCGGTCGCCGCGTTCAGCCTGGGGACCTACGGCGACCTCCAGAACGCCGTCGACCGTCTCGCCGACCGGATCGGCGCACCGGCGTCCTCGGTGTCGCTGCGCCGCCGCAGCTACGAGGAGGCGATGCTGGTGTACGCGGGCTGCTCCGGCATCAGCGACGCGCAGTGCCGGCTGCCGGGTACGACACCCGGCCGTACCGCGCAGGGCGCGCTCCAGCGCGAGACCTACGCCGCCGCGTCCGACTTCTTCGACCACTCCCTGTCCCCGGCGGGCATACGGGCCCTGCTCGACCGGACCGAGGCGTTCACCCGGATCAGTGTGACCCCGAGCGGCGGCGGCGGATCGATCGCGCTCACCGCGCTCGGCGGGGCGATCAACCGGGTCGACCCGCGGGCGACGGCGTTCGTCCACCGCCGCTCACGGATGCTCGCCCAGTACATCGCCGCCTGGCGACCCGGAACGGCGGGCACGGCCCAGCAGGACTGGCTGAAAAACACCCACGGGGCGCTGCGGCGATACGCGTCCGGGGCGGCGTACCAGAACTACACGGACCCGACGCTGACCGACTGGCGGCAGGCGTATTACGGAACGGCGGCCGACCGGCTCACCCGGGTGAAGAAGCAGTACGACCCCGAGCGCCTCTTCACTTTCCCGCAGGCGCTGTAACGCAGAACCGGGGGGCGCGAACGTTCCCGCAGGTGGAACTGGATCCGGACGTCCTGATCATCGAGCACGGGGACGTGCAGACCTCCGCGGGCGCCGCCTCCG
>NZ_JBSFYR010000150.1:0-10722 GCF_053599875.1 Streptomyces sp. NPDC005151
CACCGGCCTGCCCCCACCTCGCTCACCAGCCCGAAACGACCGAAGCCCCGTCACCTGACGGAGCATCGGCCACTACCTACGGATTCGGGTCAGACGCCGTTCACGGCGTTGATGACGGCGATGGCATGGTTGGCGTGCTCGGACGAGAAGAGGTCGTCGGAGTCTCGTGGGTCGCCCGACGTGTGGCTGTTAGCGCCGATGAGCTTGATGTTCTGCGGGAAGCCAGACAGGAAGGGGCCACCGCTGGAGCCTCTGCCCATGTCGCAATCCATCTTGAGGCGGTTGTCCAGGGGGAAGAACGGCACGGCATCTTCCGTATTGCCCTGGCAGTACATCATGTACTCACCGTTGTTGAAGTCGGAGCCAGGACGATTGTAGCCCTCGGTCGGGTAGCCGAAGGTGTACACGCCGTTGTAGTCCGTGTCGAAGCCGAAGCGGTAGCCGTAGCCGCCCATTGCGTCCTGGATGTTGCCGTACGGGGCCAGGGGCTTGAGAATGACCGACCCCATGTCTGCATCCAGCATCTTGTCGATGTCACCGTCGGCGAAGGAGGTGGGCACGATGAGGTTGGCGGCCTCCCACCTTCCCCACGGTTCCGCGCCATTGCGGTAGGCGGGAACGAAGAGGACGTTCGAGTAGAATCCGGCCGCATTGCTCATGCCGTCATGAATGCAGTGCGCCGCCGTCCACAGGGCGCTCTTGGTGTTCGAGACGATTACGGAGGCGCTGCACTGCCCTTGACTCCCGTCTGGCATGGTGACGAAGAGCTTCCCCACCACGTTCAAGGGCCACGTTATGGTGGAGCCAGGCACCTGCTGAGAGACCGAAACCTCAGCAGCCTGAATACCGAGGTCACCTGCCGTAGAAGCTGTGGGAGGGGTCATGCCCTTCGGCGGCATGGCATCGGCCTCAGCCAGCACCCCGCCGTCTAAGGGCTCGGATGCAGCGCCTCGCTCCGAGGGCTGCCGGGCAGTCGGCGCCGCGGGCACCGTCAGCTCCTTGGCTGCCTTCATTCGCTCGGGCGTCCAGTAGGCGCCGACATCCTTGACGGTCTTCCTCGCAGCGACGGATGTGGCCTCGGCGGAGGACTCCGCCGGCTTGTCGTCGGCCGAGGCCGGGGCCGTGATCCCCGTAACGGTGATCGCCGCCGCGGCTGCGGCTACGACGCACGCTCTGCGTACTCGGCGCATGAGGGGCAATGGCATGCATGAACTCCCAACGAAGAGATGAGACTTGCCTGGCAGGGGGGCGGCATGCGGATCTTCCCCGCAGCTGGTCCAGCCTTGAACATCATTTGCGATATCTGACTGGTTAGATGCCATTCGCATATGCGTCTCAACGTCCGTGGTTCCCAAGTCTCATGCGGACGGAGAAACCCAGTGCCCAACGCAACGGTCGGCCCTGTGCTGGCCGGTTCTTAACGTCGATCTTTCGTATGGTCCGCCGACGAAGTAGGAGAGCCAGCGCCCGTGCTGGGTGAGCCAGGCGACGACGGCGCGGGCGTGGCCGGTCAGCTGAAGGGCGATCTGCTCGTAGTCGCAGGTCGTGAGCGTGTCCTCGCCTGCTCTCTCGGCTTGAACCCGTTCCGGGTTCGACCGTCGCCGCGGCACCGAGTGCGGAGAACTCGGCTTCCGCGAGCGCGCGGACCAGTCACATGCCGGGGGCACGGTGCTCCAACCCGTCACCGTCACCAGAATCCGCCCACTCCATGGGCGCCTCCCTCAGAACAGTGAGTTGTCGCCCCGCAGCCGGCGTCGCAGGAACGTGGCGAGCATCTGGTCCTCCAGGTGGGTGAGCGCGGTGCCGTCCAGCAGATCGCCAACCCGTGCGCGGGAGGCTGTACCGGATGGTGCCGGTTGCTGTCAGTCGTATGCCGATTCCGGTCAGTTGGGTGCCGAAGGGCTAAAACGTCAGCGCTAAATCGGCATCCGTGTCACCACCCGAAACCCCCACCACAGCCCCCTGAACAGCAGACACCCGATACCAACCGCACCGACATCACCATGCCGAACCACCACTGACAAAAACTTACAGATCATCAAGTACAACCTGATCAGTCCGGAGCATGCGGACTGGAAGGCGGGGCACCGGGCGGCGGTGGCGTACCGGGAGCGGGAGGGGGACCTGGCGGTGCCGTACAACCACGTCGAGGGTGAGAGTGCCCTTCCCCTGGGGCGGTGGTTGTCCGATCAGCGCAGGGCGATGCGGGCGGGGACGATGCTCGCCGAGCGGGCGGCGGACTTGGAGGAGCTGGGCGTCGTGTGGGATCCGGCGGATGCGGCGTGGGAGGAGAACCTCGGTGCCGCCAGGGCCTACTTCGACGTCTACGGGACGCTGGCCGCGCCGGTGACCAGGCGATGATGGACCGACCGATCGGGCAGTTTCTCGCGAACGCGCGGAAGAAGAACGGGCTGGGCAAGGAGCCGGTCCGTGCGGGGCGCAGGGCGGCGCAGCTCGCCGCCCTCGATCCGGACTGGAGGCCGGACTGGCCGGTGGACTGGCAGCGCCATTACGCCGCTCTGGCGGGTCTTGTGGCGCCGGGCAGCGTGCTCGCGTACGTGGAGGCCGGGACGATGGTGCACGGCATGGACGTGGGCCGGTGGCTCGCCACCCAGCAGCAGGGCTGGGACCGGCTCGCCGAGGGGCAGCGCGAGCGCCTGGCGCAGCTCGGTGTGAAGCCTGCCGAGAAGTCAGCGGGACCCGTCCGCAAGGCCCGGGCCGGGCGAGGAGCGGCGGGTGGGGCGTTCGAGCGGGGTATCGCCGCGCTCGCCCAGTACAAGGCCCGGGAGCAGAAGGCCGTCGTTCCGCGGTCCTGGGATGAGGAGCTTCCCGACGGGACGTCCGTACGGCTAGGTGTGTGGCTGTCCAACACCCGCAGTAGGCGTGCGGGGCTCACGTCCGAGCAGCGGGCCGCGCTGGCCGGCCTCGGAGTCGACTGGGCCGCATGAGGCGGGGCGGAGCGGGGGCGGTCCGGTTCGGGCCGCCCCCTTCCCGCCCGGTCTTCAGCGCGGGGGCGGCGGGCTGGAGCTGATTGCCGGTGCCTTCGGTGAGGGCGGCTCGGCACCGGTGGAGGAGCCGTCACCGACGCCAAAGAGGAACGCGAGCAGCAGCAGAGCAGCGGCCGCGGCGGTCAGAGATACCGCCAGGTCACCGCTCGCGGCAGGCCCGGCGGTTGACTGCTGATTCTTCGTACGGCGGTAGACGAGGCACGCGACGGCGCAGGCGATCGCGAAGATCAGTGCGTTCGCCGGGGAGATGTACAGGTTCACCAAGGCCCTTAAGGTCCGTGGGGTCCTGTCATCAGGGCCCCTGCGAGAGGTAGAAACCTCTTCGTCAGCGATCCCTAACTGGGTCTCGAAGCAACTGAGACATTCTGACAAGACGTCACCGTGAAGAGGTTTTTTTTAAACCTCCTGGGCCTCCTGGCCTCCGGGATCCCGCAGGTCGCGCCTGCGCGCGGATCCGGGCACAGCTCGGGGCCGCCAAGCTTACCGGACCTCGGAGGGTCTTCTCCGTACCCGTACGGGCCAGTTGGCCCGCACACGTTCGTCCGAGGAGGGTACCCTCAGCCGTTCCAGAAAACTGGAACGGCGGCCCCGGCCGGTTACCGGCTGCGGCCCTGTCGGCGTGCGGGCGTGGCCGGCTCGGCGGGTGCGGTTTGGCCTGGCGCTGGTGTGGTCGTGGTGGTGGAGCGGGAGCGGGCGGCCGTCGCGGAGACGTGCGGGCGGTCGGGGACGGGTGTGCCGGGCGGGGCGGTCAGTGCGTTGAGGGTGGCGCCGACCAGGCGGCCTGCGAGTTCGGATGCGGGGCCCTGCTGCCAGGTGGGGTTGTCCGTCAGGGCTTTCAGCCGGTCCCGCAGGCCTGGTTCGCCATCGGGGCCCCGGGCGATGGTTGCCATGCGGGCCGCGTGCAGGGGCCAGGAGCGGGCACCGACCAGCAGACCCGCCTCACGCTCCCCGAGGTGGGTGTTCATCAGTGACACGAGGCGGGAGTTCGCCGCCGGATCGACATTGAGCTGGCCCAGCGCCGTCGCCCGGTCGGCCAGGTCCAGATCGTTCGGCACCGCCAGGCCTTCGGTCAGCGGCCCGTAGGAACACAGCGCGTCGGCGCTCACCGGTGGCCCCGGCTCCGCGAGGGGGCCGGTGGCGACGACAGGGGCGGGAGCGGTACGCGCGGCGGGGACCGGGGCTGGAGCAGCCGGGGCAGGAACGACAGGTGTGGTCGGGGCGGGTTGCTGGGTGAGGAGGGTGGCGATGGTCTGGTCGACGCCGATGCCTTGGGTGTGGGCGGTGGTCAGGAACCCGGCGACGTCGACGCCGCGTTCGTCGAGGCGGCCCATGGTCGCGGCCATGTCGGGCCAGGTAGGGGAGGCGAGGATCGCGTCGCGGACCAGGCCCTGGGGCATGGTCCGCTGCAACAGGTCCGCCCACCGGTCGGTGCCCGCGGCCCGGATGCGGGTGGCGTTCGCCGCGACGGCCTGTTGCACCGTTCTGGCGACCTGGCCGACCTGCGGGAGCAGCACGCTCATGTCGACGCCGGCCTGCTGCAGGGCGGCGAGCTGGCGGGCCATCACCGGCCAGTCCATGCCCGCGACCAGGTCGGGACGCGCCGGAGGCCGGGACGGTCTGGGAGCCGGGAAAGGAAGCGTGGGAGGCCAAACTCGCCGCGCTCCGGTCGTACCGGCGGGCCACCGGGCACCTCGCGCCCCGACAGGACGCGGTGTGGGGCGAGGGCGAAACGATGGTGCCCACCGGCCAGCACATGGCCAACCTCCGCCGGAAGGGACAGAAAAACGGCCTGGGCAAGGACCCGGAGCGCGCGGCACAGCTGACCACGATCGACCCGGACTGGAACTGCCCCTGGCCACTGGACTGGCAACGCCACTACCGCGTCCTCGCAGACCTTGTCGACGCCGACGGCCACCTGCCCGAGATCATGCCCGGCGTGCTCATGGACGGCGACGACATCGGCAAGTGGCTCCAGCAGCAGAAGCAGCCGGCCACCTGGTCGCGACTCCTGCCCGAGCAGCAGGAACGGCTGTCCACGCTGGGCATCAAGCCCACTGAGGCGCCGACTCCCGCCCCGGCGGCCGATCGTACGGCAAAGGGCCCGAGCAAGGCACAGCAAGCATTCCAACGCGGCCTGACCGCCCTCGCGCAGTGGGTCGAACGGGAAGGCGCCCACCGGCCGGTGCCGCGCGGCCACAGCGAAGAGACCGCGGTCAACGGCGAGACCGAGCCGGTGACCGTGAAACTGGGAGTGTGGTGCTCGAACACCCGCGCGAGGCGGGACAAGCTCACCCAGGAACAGCTGGACGCACTGCGAGAACTGGGCATGGACTGGGCCTGACAGAGGCTGCGGTCGGTCGTTGAACCGGCCAGGCACTCGAAGCGCAGAGAGACCCCGGAGGAGCAGTTCTCCGGGGTCCCTTGCCGTCGGCAGGCGAGCAGTCAGCTGGTGCCCAGGCGGGCGTCCAAGAGGATGGGGGGCAGTTGCTTGCCGTCAGGAGCTTCCAGGTCGATGCCGTCCAGTACCGCGCCCGTGGCATCCCAGACGCGTCGGCACACAGCGCGGCGAGCAGCATCGACCACTGTGAAGCGGGCGATGTAGGTGCGCTGAACGAGCCGCGCCAGATCGGCCCCTTCCAGCTCCACGTGTAGGAAGCCGTCCTCGTCAGGCATGTGGTGGCTGGTCTCGTAGGGGAAGGTCTTGTAGTGACTGAACGGGTACTGACAGTGCTGCTTCACCACCTGCCATGTCGCCGGGACACAGACCAGTTCGGCGCGTGAGACTCCAGCGGCCTTCAGCAGCCGCTCGCGTTGCAGTGGGCGTTCCAGACGCTCCTGCAGTACTTCCATGCGCATCCCCTTGCCAATCGCGGGTGGAACACCGGTCGTTGCCGATTGTCTCGGGCGCAGCAGGTGCCTGTGCCGGAATGCGCCAACCCGCGCAGCGCGCCTTGCGGCGCTATGACGATCCTCCGCCCACCGCCGCGTCCCAGTCGTCCAGGAAGGCGGCGAGGGCGCGGCGCTGCTCTTCCTCGCGGGCGACCTGCCGGGCGAGGACGTCGCGGTCGACGTACGGGGCGACGGCAGCGAGGACCAGGCGCCGTAGCTCGTCCGGCTCAAGCGCCTCCACCTCCCACTGCACGGGGCGCGCGGGGTCGAACCCGTAACGGCGGGCGAAGGCCCGGCACCTCGGATCGCCCTGCTTCCCCTCGGTCGCGGGCAGCTCGTAGGCGCGCACCTGGTCGTAGGTCAGCAGCACCCGCTCTACGTGGCTCCAGCAGCCGGTGCGTGCCACCCAGTCCCGCTCGATGTCCTCGCCGGAACAATCGAAGTCGCCGACGTATCTCCCGGGGCGCCGCAAGCGTGCGGTTCGATTCACGCAGCTCAGAAGCAGTCGGGACGACCATAGCGTGCGCAACAGGTGTGGTGCACGAAGTGGGGTCTGAGAAACATCCGTGTCAGATCGTGTGTCAAGCCTCGTCCGCGCTGATTGGCGCTTTGATCTTGGGCGGCCACCCGGACAGCAGCGACCAGGAGTGACCTTCATCGTCGCTGCCCGGCAGGGGCGGGCTCGGTTCAACGACCGGCTGCGAACGCCTGCCGCAACTGGGCAACGCTCGATGCTCCGGACAACCCGTCGCCGGTGCGGTAGAGCCGGCAGGCCAGCCCCGTTGGGCGGCCGGGCTCGGCGAAGGGGTCGCGCCCGTCGATCAGGACGGTAGGAGAGCCGGTGAAGCCGCACCGTTCCGCCTCTGCCTGGTCGGCGATCACCCGCGTGGTGAAGCCGGCCTCGTCCAGTCCCGCCTCGGTCAAGGCACGGCGCAGCCGGTCGACGGCGGTCTTCTCGTTCGGGCAGTCCGGCACGACCAGCATCTCGATGCCCATACCCCCATCATCGCGCACCGGGGGAGGGGTGGACCGGCCGGTGGCCGGCGCCGCCTCGGCGTGGGCGAAACGGTGGAACTGCGATGTGAGGGGGTGCTTGAGGCGAGCCGGGCGGGAACCGTGACCGGAAGGTCTGCGCGCACTGTCAACGGGACGGAGAACAGACGATGGCCACCACGGCCAGCACGGTCCAAGCCTCTACGCGGGCACCGAACAGCCTCCAACTGCCGGGCATCGTCCTCGGCGTGGGCCTGGGCGGGTTCGTCGACGGCATCCTGCTGCACCAGCTCCTGCAGTGGCACCACATGCTCACCAGCACCAACCACGACCGCATCGGGGTGAAGTACTACAACCCGCACACTGTCTCCGGGCTGGAGATGAACACCGTGTGGGACGGCATCTTCCACGCGGTGTGCTGGATCGCCGTCCTGACGGGCCTGGCCATCCTCTACTCGCGGGTCACGCACAACCGGCGGGCCGTGTGGACCTCACGGGTGCTGTGGGGCTGGATCCTGGCCGGCTGGGGCCTCTTCAACCTGGTCGAAGGCCTTCTCGACCATCAGATCCTGGGCATTCACCACGTGCACGGCGGCCCCTACCAGGCATGGTGGGACGCTGGCTTCCTCGTCCTGGGCGGCCTGCTGCTGATCGGCGGCTACCTGCTCCAGCGCAGCGGCCGGCCCTTCGAGCCTGATACGCCCCGCGGCACCGAGCGGGACGGAAGCGGCGCCTGATGAACGGCATGCACCACCACGGCCAGGGCGGTGACGGCCTACTGGGGGCGGTAGTGACCGCGCTGGTCCTGCTCGCCGTAGCCGGTGGCTACCTGCTCGCGGTGCGCCGGGCCCGGCGCCGCAACCTCGCCCAGGGCTGGAACGACTGGCGGTCCGCCGCCTTCCTGACCGGCTCGGGACTGCTCGCTCTCGCGTTGCTGCCGCCCCTGGGGCCGGCCGCGCACTCCGACTTCCGCAGCCACATGGCCCAGCACATGCTCATCGGCATGTACGCGCCGCTGGCACTGGTACTGGCCGCCCCGGTCACCCTCCTGCTTCGCACCCTGCCGCCCACCCGGGCCCGGCGGGTCACGGCCGTCCTGCACAGCCCACCCGCACGCGTGCTGGCCCACCCCGCGATCGCCCTGCTGCTGAGCACCGGCTCCCTGGGGCTGCTCTACTTCACCCCGCTCTACAACACAGCCATGGGCCACCCCGCGGGGCACTGGCTGATGAACGCGCACTTCCTGGCGTCCGGGTGCCTGTTCGCCTACGTCATCGCCGGCCCCGACCCCGCGCCTGCCCGGCCCGGCGTCAAAGCCCGCCTGATCTACCTCGGCGTCGCGATCGCCGCTCACGCCCTGATCGCGCAGGCGATGTACGGCGGGTTCTTCGTCGACATCCACGCACCCATCGACCAGGTCCAGCAGGGCGCGGAGATCATGTACTACGGCGGCGACATCGCCGAACTCCTGCTGGCCGGCGCCCTGGTGGCCACCTGGCGGCCCGAACGCCGCACCACAGCGGCAGCACCTCCCGGACGCCCGAAGCTGGGCGCTGCAGCCGCGCCGCGCTGAGCAGACGGGACACCCCTCGCCTGGTGCCCCTACCGGCGGCCAATGACCCGGGCGAGCAGGCTCCTCAGGGACCGGTGACCCGGGGATTCATCCGGAACGCGGGGGCATGTCGCTTCCGCGGTTCAGCTGGGCCATGAGCTCGCGGTTGGCCGCGCGAGCGGCGGCAAGGTCGTCGTCGAGGTCCTGGAGCTTGAGCTCCAGGTCGACGACTTGCTGTTCGAGGGTGGTGATCCGGGCCTGGAGCTGTTCGGCGCCGTCGGGGCCGCCGATGCCGGACTCGCGCCAGACCTGCTCGCCCAAAACCTCGCTGAGCCGGGCTTCCAGGCGCCGGACCTGGGCGGCGAGGCGGGCGGTGCGGGCGTCTGCTGCCGCCAGGTCGGCCTGCAACGAGGCCCGGCTGACAGCCGGTCCCCGGCCGCCGGGGACCGTGGGCGGCTCGGCTGCCTGGGCATGGATCTGGCCGAGCAGGTCGCGGTGGCGGTAAAGGAAGGTGCGGTCGACGCCCGCGCGCCGGGCGACCGCCGCGACGCTGACCTCGCAGCCGTCCTTCGCGGCCTCGGCCAACACCGCGATCACACGGGTGCGGTGTCGGCCGGTGTCGGCTCGGCGGCCTTCCAGCATGGCCTGGACGGCGGGGTCGGGTGGAGTCATGCGGGTCGCTCCGGTCGCAGGTCGGGCAGGGGCTGGGGGATACGGGGCATGCCGAGGAAGCCCTGGCGGGTCTTGCGGACCATGGCCGCGGCCTGCTGGATCTCACCGCGTTCGACATCGGTCAGCTGGTCGACCTCCTCGGTGACGCGACGGATCAGCCGCCGGACGCGGACGATCTCCTCTTCCGACGGGGTGGCCTCGGCGCGGGCCCAGTCGTCGGCCTCCGTCATCGACCGCAGCCGCTCCCGCTGCCTCAGTAGACCGTCGAGGTAAGCGCTGAGCTCGAGGAGGTAGGAGACGTCGGTGGAGTAGTGGTCGCAGCCCATGCAGCGGAACCGCAGGGGGCAGCCGCCGCCGGCGGCGACGTTGGACGGCTCCGAGCAGGTGCCGAAGGGGACCTGGACCGACGCGATCGCCAGGCGGATGCGTTCGGCGTCCAGCAGGGTGGT
Organism: Streptomyces sp. NPDC005151; assembly: GCF_053599875.1. Lineage (NCBI taxonomy): Bacteria > Bacillati > Actinomycetota > Actinomycetes > Kitasatosporales > Streptomycetaceae > Streptomyces > Streptomyces sp. NPDC005151. The sequence goes on from NZ_JBSFYR010000150.1 coordinate 9,564, forward strand.
GACCGCTCCCCAGACACGCTGTCCGTAACGGTCGAACTGCATGGCGGTGACCTTGTCGACGGCCTCGCGCAGCCGTACCTCCTTGACCCGGTAATAGCAGCGGGTCGACTGGTAGGAGTCGTGATCCATCAGGGGTGAAAGGACCTCGATGGGAACGCCGGTGTCCGCGTGGCGTTGGGCGAAGGAGTGCCGGTAGGCGTAGGGGAAGATCTCCTCCTTGTCGAAGACGGTGCCGTCGTCCAAGTGGAACTCCGGCAGGACGGTGACCCATTCGCGGTGCATCCCGCTGAAGTGGTTGGCGTCAATGGCCTTTGCCCCGAGCTGGTTCATCACCGATGACGGCAGCAGGGCCAGCTTCGACAGCGGCCGGTCGGGGTAGAGGAGGCGGACGCGTTCTTGCTGCTCGCGGATCAGCCGGGCGGTGGGTTCGTGGACCGGCAGCTCACGGCGGATCCGCTGCTCCTTCCAGTTGTTGTAGACCAGGACGGGCTTACCCTGCCGGTCCCGGTTCAGGCAGTGGTACTCCAGCTTGCAGATCTCCTCCGGTCGCCGGCCGGTGTCCATCATCAGCTCCAGCGCGACGCAGCACCAGGTCTGGGTCGGACATCCGTCCGTACTGGCGGCGTACTCTCGCGCAGAGTCCTGATCATCAATCGAGCCGCATGGGTACGAGCGCGGCCGCGGTGGGCGGGTCGGTGTCCCACCTACGGGACGTCCCGGGGCCAGCTGGCGGTGATCGCCTCGCGGATTGCAGCCAGGACAGTCGGGCGCGTGGTCAGGGCTGTGGTCGCCCCGACTGCGATATCTCGGCCTCGTGTCAGTAACCCACCATGGGATATACCGCGCCGTTTGCGCCGTGACAGTGAGCCCCGCTGCCCGTGTCACCCTCATGTCAGCAGCGGACCGTCACTCGCGCCCACCGGGACCAGCGAAAAGACGGCGGAAAGCAGCCGCCGGCGACTGCCGACCACTCCACTGACGCGAACCCGACACATCACAGTTGCTGTCAGTGCTGTTTGCGATGATCACGGGATGAGTACGAGAGCAACACCAGTGCGTTAGGCCTGTGACCTGCGGCGCAACTCTCCCGAAGAGGGGTGCCGGGACCGGGAAGCGAGTCCGTTCTCCATGAACGTGATCTCCGCGTGGACGGTGTAGC
>NZ_JBSFYR010000151.1:0-10713 GCF_053599875.1 Streptomyces sp. NPDC005151
CCACCCCCTTCGGCTTTCCTGATCAACACAGCGGGCCCCACCGACAACGGCGCAGATCACTCCGGCGCTCCGCACCTCCGCCCCACGGATCGCATTCCCTCCCGGCGTAAACGCCGGGATTCCCCGCGAAGATCAAGAGATGGAGGTTACGGGCAGGGGAATGCCGTGGGTCAGCTGGTGAGCCAGGAGCGGAGCCGGTCCTCGCAGTGGGTGATCCGGTCGACCGCCACGTGCTCGTTGCGCTTGTGCGCGAGGACCGGGTCACCGGGCCCGTAGTTCACGGCGGGGACGCCCAGCGCGCCGAAGCGGGAGACGTCCGTCCAGCCGAACTTCGGCTTCGCGGCACCGCCGACGGCCTCCACGAACGCCTTGGCCGCCGGGTGGGAGAGGCCGGGCATCGCCGCGCCGGAGTGGTCGTCGACGGTGAACTCGACGACGCCGCAGTCCGCGAAGACCTCGTGGACGTGGGCGAGGGCGTCCTCGGGGCTGCGGTCGGGGGCGTACCGGTAGTTGACGACGACGGTGCAGGCGTCCGGGATGACGTTGTTGGCGACGCCGGCCTCGATGCGGACGGCGTTCAGGCCTTCGCGGTACTCCAGCCCGTCGATGACCGGCCGGCGCGGTTCGTAGGCGGCGAGGCGGGTGAGGATCGGGGCGGCGGCGTGGATGGCGTTGGACCCCATCCAGCTGCGCGCGGAGTGCGCCCGCTCCCCTTCCGTACGGAGAAAGACCCGCAGGGTGCCCTGGCAGCCGCCCTCGACCTGGGCGTCGGACCCTTCGAGGAGGACGGCGAAGTCGCCCGCCAGCCAGTCGGGGTGGGCGTCTGCGACATGGCCGAGCCCGTTGAGGTGCGCGGCGACCTCTTCGTTGTCGTAGAAGACGAAGGTGAGGTCGCGGTTGGGCTCGGGCACGGTCGCGGCGATCCGCAGCTGGACGGCGACGCCCGACTTCATGTCGGAGGTGCCGCAGCCCCACAGCACGCCGTTCTCGTCGAGCCGGGACGGGACGTTGTCGGCGATCGGCACGGTGTCGATGTGTCCGGCGAGTACGACGCGCTCGTCGCGGCCGAGGTTCGTCCGGGCCACGACGTTGTTGCCGTGCCGGTCGACGGTCAGGTGCGGGAGCGTGCGCAGGGCCGTCTCGATCGCGTCGGCCAGCTCCTTCTCGTCCCCGCTGACCGACGGGAAGTCGACGAGGCGGGCGGTGAGGGCCGGGCCGTCCAGGGTGAGGTCAAGGGTGCTTTCGGGCATGGCCCCGACCCTAAGGCCTGTCCGGCCCTGATCCGCCGGGCGGGCCCGGGGACTTTCTTTCGGATCGGGCGTGATCGGGGACCCCGCGAGCCCGGCACGATCCGGAAGGAATGCCCCTGAGGGGCTTCGCCCTCGGCCCCGGCCGGGCCCTCCAGTACGGTGGGCGCGTGCCCCGGACCCCCTCCTCCGCCCGCCGACACACCGGCCGCAGCCGCCTCTTCCGTATCGCGGCGGCCTTTGCCGTGCTCGTGGCCCTGGCCGGCTATCTGACCGTTCACTACATTTCGGGCAACAAGGGGGTCGAGCGGTGCACCGTGCAGTCCGCCGACGGTTCGACGGGCCGGGGACGTACGTACCGGCTGAGCCCGGAGCAGGCCGCGAACGCCGCGACGATCTCCGCGGTCGGCACCACGCGCGGGATGCCTGAGCGTGCGGTGACGATCGCGCTGGCGACGGCGTTGCAGGAGTCCGGGCTGCGCAATATCTCGCACGGCGACCGGGACTCGCTGGGACTGTTCCAGCAGCGCCCCTCGCAGGGCTGGGGCACCGAGAAGCAGATCCTGGACCCGGTCTACTCGGCCGGGATGTTCTACCAGCATCTGGCCGAGGTCCCCGGTTACTCGCGGCTGCCGCTGACGGTCGCCGCGCAGCGGGTGCAGCGCAGTGGTTTCCCGCAGGCGTACGCGAAGCACGAGCCGGATGCCGCGCTGCTGTCCGCCGCGCTGACCGGCCGTACGCCCGCCGCGCTGACCTGCACGCCGACGCAGACGGCAGCGGGGCCCGCCGATGCGGCACAGGTGCGGTCGGCGCTGGTACGGGCCTTCGGCAAGGGTGTGCTGCCCCCCTCGGGCAAGGCGGGTGACGGGGTGTCGGGCGGGGCGGCGGCTGCGGGCACGGTCTCGGTGCCGGTGCCGGTGAAGGCGGCGCGGACCACCGGGGACGGCGGCAGGGCGCAGCGCGGCTGGGAGCTCGCGCACTGGGCGGTGGCGCAGGCCGAATCGCTGGGCATCGACGAGGTCGCGTACGCGGGCCGGGTGTGGAGGACCGGGTCGGGCTGGCGGACGGACCGTGAGGAATCAGGCACCGCACACGTCCGTATACAGCTCGTTCGCTAGTGCCGTGACCGGCAGTGTCTGCCCCCTGGGGAGCGTCGTCCGGTGCGTGCGATCGCAAGGCGGCCGGAAGTCCCCCAGTGGGGTCTCCCCTGCTCGAACGAAGTTGAGAGCCTGGGGAAGGAGCTACCAGGACTTGTGGCCAACGCGGCGAGCGGGCGTGCCGGGCGGCGCGACGGGGCAAAACTTGTCGGGAGGTACACCAGTACGAAGGATCCCCCGCAGGGGCCATCCAGCCCGTCCGGAAGCTGCCGTCACCAGACGCCTCCGACACCCTCCACTTCATGCGCCAATTCCCTTGCAGGCAAAGGGAAGTGACGACCCATCCGGCGCTTGGGGAATGCAATGTTTGCCCGGGTTCCTCCGTTGTGGATTATGTGACGCATTACCGACTCTTTACTTCGGTCCACCGCAACCTCCCCCGCCCCCAAGACGGTTGTCACTGCGTCCGGTCAACGGACAGACAGATTCCACATCCCGTCGAAGGAGCATCATGTCCCTCCCCCTGACCCGTCGGATCGCCCGTGCCGCGCTGCTGATCGCGGCGGGCGCAGCCCCCGTGGTCGGTGCGGCCGGCGCCGCAGGTGCCGCGGAGCTCCCGCAGGCCCCGGAGCTCGGCGGTCTGACGACCGTCGACGGTGCCGGTCTCGGCAAGACCCTCGACGGCGCGTCCGAGCAGGGCACCAAGGTCGCGGGTACCACCGGCGGCAAGATCGTCGGGACGGCCGTCCCGGCCGCGCGCAAGACCGTCGGCAGCACGGGCAGCAAGGCCGCCCCCGCCGCGCAGAAGGTCGCCGGTGAGGCCGCGGGCAACGCCGGTGGGCTGGTCGGCGGGGCCACCGGTGCGGCGACCAAGGGCAGTCTGCCGACCGGCGGTCTCGCCGGTGGCGCTCTGCCGACGACGCAGGGCCTGCCCACCCAGAGCCTGCCGATCGTCTGACCCCGTACCGGACATGCAAGAGGGCCTCGGAAGTACGTACTCCCGAGGCCCTCGCGCCTGACCGGTACGGGGTCAGGACAGCCGCTTGACCGCGGCTGCCACACGTTCGTCCGTCGCCGTGAACGCCACCCGTACGAAGTGGTCGCCCGCCGGTCCGTAGAAGTCGCCCGGCGCCACCAGGATGCCGAGCTCCGCAAGGTACGCCACGGTGTCCCAGCAGGGTTCGTCGCGGGTCGCCCACAGGTAGAGGCTCGCCTCGCTGTGCTCGATCCGGAAGCCGTGGCCCTCCAGCGCCGCCCGCAGCGCGGTACGCCGGCCCGCGTACCGGGTCCGCTGCTCAGCCACGTGCGTGTCGTCTCCGAGCGCCGCGACGGTGGCGGCCTGGACCGGGGCGGGCGTCATCATCCCGCCGTGCTTGCGGATCAGCAGCAGTTCACCGAGGACGGCCGCGTCGCCCGCGATGAACGCCGCGCGGTATCCGGCGAGGTTGGAACGCTTGGAGAGGGAGTGGACGGCGACGATGCCCTCGTACGTGCCGCCGCAGACATCGGGGTGGAGCACGGAGACCGGTTCGGCCTCCCAGCCGAGCTCGAGGTAGCACTCGTCGCTGAAGACCAGGACGTCGTGCTCGCGCGCCCAGGCCACGATCCGGATCAGCTCGTCCTTGGACAGGACCCGGCCGGTGGGGTTGGACGGCGAGTTCAGCCAGAGCAGCTTGAGTCCGGCCGGGTCGAGCTCGGTGGGGTCGTCGTAGACGACGGGCTCGGCGCCGCAGAGCCGGGCACCCACCTCGTACGTCGGGTAAGCGAGCCGCGGGTACGCCACCTTGTCGCCCGCGCCGAGGCCGAGCTGGGTCGGCAGCCAGGCGACGAGTTCCTTGGAGCCGACGACCGGCAGCACGTTCTCGTGCGCCACGGAGACCGCGCCGAGCCTCCGCTCCACCCAGCCGGTGAGGGCGTCGCGGAGTTCGGTCGTCCCCCACACCGTCGGATAGCCAGGGCTGTCCGCGGCGGCGACGAGCGCCTGCTGGATCAGCTCCGGCACCGGGTCGACGGGCGTGCCGACGGAAAGATCGACGATGCCGTCCGGGTGGGCCGCAGCGGTCGACTTGTAGGGCGCGAGCTTGTCCCAGGGGAAGACCGGGAGGCGGGAGGAGACTGCTGCGGACACGGCTCTCTGCTTTCTCGTACGAGGGTGACGAGGATGGTTCGGGTGGTTCGTGCGGCGCCGAGTCTGCCTGCGGCCCGGACCGGAAAACACCTCGGTCCCGCACGGTGACGAGCCGTACGGGACCGGGGTGGCGCACGTGCTGGCCGCTGGTTACTGGTTCTGCGGCGGCAATGCTGCGATGAACGGGTGGTCGCGCTCGATCAGACCCAGCTTGGAGGCACCACCCGGCGAACCGAGGTCGTCGAAGAACTCGACGTTCGCCTTGTAGTAGTCCTTCCACTCCTCCGGGGTGTCGTCCTCGTAGAAGATCGCCTCGACCGGGCAGACCGGCTCACAGGCTCCACAGTCGACGCATTCGTCCGGGTGGATGTACAAGGACCGCTGGCCCTCGTAGATGCAGTCGACGGGGCACTCTTCGATGCAGGCCTTGTCCTTTACGTCGACACAAGGCTGCGCGATGACGTAGGTCACGCTGTCGTTCCTCCTCGGTAGGGCGTTGGCTCTCGCGCGGGAGCGCGGCGTCGTCGATGCCCGCATCTAGTATCTCCGTTCCTGAGCACGAACCGAACAGGAGGGGCGGAGAGAGCTGTGGAATTCACCATCAGCGGACGGGCTGAGGTCCGGATCACCCCGGCTGACGTGGGCAAACGGGTATCAGTCCGACGTCGCTCGGAAGACGGCGCGGCGGGCTGGAAATTCACCGACACCGTAGGGGTTCTCACATCCTGGAACAACCATGTGCTGTCGATCACACCGAAGAGCGGTGAATCCGTCCACATCGCGGAATCCTCGCTGGTGGCGGGCAAGGTCGTCCCCTCCGCGCCGGCCCGGCGCCGGGGTCCGTCGGCCACGTTCGCCGAACTCGCCCGCGTCTGTGCCCGCGCCTGGCAGCCGGTGGAGTGCGAACCGCTCGGCAACTGGCAGCTGCGCGCGGCGGAGGGGTTCACCCGGCGCGCCAACTCCGTACTGCCGCTCGGCGATCCGGGGGTGCCGCTCGACGAGGCGCTCGCGCGGGTGGAGCGCTGGTACGAGGACCGCGGGCTGCCCGCGTACATCCAGACCGCGACGGGCGCGGAGGGCACACAGGAGAATCTGTGCGCGGAGCTGGAGGAGCACAAGTGGCGGCGCGAGGTCACGGCGCAGGTGCGGATCGCGGCTCTGGCGCCGATCGGAGATCTGGACGCGGACGTCGCGCAGGTGCGGCTGAGCCGGGGGATCGACGAGGCGTGGCTCTCCCGGTACCAGCGCTTCGGCACTCCGGGCCCGCATGTACTGAAGGTGCTGGGCAGCGGGCCCTCGGTGTGGTTCGCGACCGTGCCGGGTGACGCGGCGGGCGACGCGCCTGCCGCGATCGGACGGTGTGTCGTGGACGGGCGCTGGGCGGGCTTCATGGCCGTCGAGGTCGATGCCGCGTACCGGCGGCGGGGCCTGGCCTCCGCCGTCATGACCGCACTGGCCCGGCAGGCGCTGGACGAGGGTGCGTCGGCGGCGTGGCTGCAGGTGGAGGCGGACAATGAGGGGGCACGTGCGCTGTACGACCGGATGGGGTTCGTGACCCATCACCTGTACCACCACTTCCGGTCCGCGTAGGGGCAGGAGTATGTCCCCCATGAACCCTGGGCTGAACCCACGCCGACAGTTCGCCGAGGAGGCCCGCGCCGAACGCCCCGACCTCGCGCTGCTCTGCCTGCTGCTGGCCGCGGAGGCCGACCCGGCGCTGGACGCGGACGGGATCGACGCTGCGCAGATCGAACTGGACCGGCTGGCGGGACTGCTTCCGTACGGGGTACGGGGCGGGCGCGCCTGGGCCTCGGCGCTGGCCGAACTGCTCGGCGAACGGTGCGGGTTCGAGGGCTCATCGACGGACTACCAGCGGCTGCGGTCCTCGCTGCTGCACGAGGTGCTGCGGCGCCGGCGCGGGCTGCCGATCCTGCTGTCGGTCGTGTGGATCGAGGTGGCTCGGCGCGCGGGCGCTCCGGTGTACGGGGTGGCGCTGCCGGGTCATTTCGTCGTCGGGTTCGGCGATCCGGCGGAACAGGTGCTGGCCGACCCATTCGCCGGCGGCAGGCCGATGACCGGCCAGGACGCACAGCTTCTGGTGACGGGGGCGACCGGGGCACCACTCGAGCCGTCGATGCTGGTGCCGGCCCGGCCGCTGGAGATCGTGCTGCGGATCCTGAACAACATCAGGGCGTGGGCGGCGGCCCGCCCGGAGTGCACGCGAGTGGCGCTGTGGGCGGTGGACCTGTCGCTGCTGCTGCCCTCACATCCGGCGCGGCTGCGTTACGAGCGGGCGCAGTTGCTCGTACAGAGCGGGGAGTTCGTTCGCGGGGCCGAGGAGATGGAGGAGTACGCGGAGCTGGTGGAAGCGGTGGAGCCGACGGCGGCGGAGATGGTTCGGGGGCGGGCGCGGGCGGCGCGGGCCTTGCTGAATTAGGGGTGCGGGGGCATGGGGACCGGGTCGTCCGGTGGGCGTTCGGAGCTCGATCGCCGGCCGGGCCCGACATGCCGGTCGGTCTAAGAGCCTGTCGGGTGACCTTCGATCGGATAGCGGACGCGGTCTGGTGCGTGCGATTCCAAGGCGCCGGAAGGCCCTCGGATGGGGTCTCCCCTGCTCGAACGAAGCTGAGAGCTTGGGGAAGGAGCTACTAGGGCATTTCGGCAACGCGGGAAGCGTGCGTGCCAGGGCGTGGCCGCCCGATCAGAGGTCACCCGACAGGCTCTAACTCCAGCCCCTTCGACTGCCGGACGCCCAGCACCACCACCCGGTTCTCCAGGTCGGGTTCGTCCCCGTACACCGTTCCCGGGACCGCCTCGGCGACCGCGGCGCCCAGTTCGTCGCGGCGTGCGTCGCGGACGATCACCGCCGGCCGGCCGTCGTCCGGTGCGGCCGCCGCCTTCGCCGCGCGCCAGGCCAGCAGCGGGTCGTCGGCGGCGGACTCGGCGGGCAGCCCGAAGCGCCCGATGTAGCGCCTATCGCCGTCGCGCAGGTCGAGGCGCCCGAAGCAGAGCCCGTTCTCGGCGGCGTCGTACCGCGCGACCTGCCCGGCGTAGCGGGCGGCTCCAGCCGCCCCTGCCGGGTCCCGCCGGTCTCCCGCAGCACGGCGGTCAGCTGCCGCCGGGCATGGCCCCGGAGGGCCTTCACGCGGGCGTGAAGCATGTCGAGATGGCCCTGCTCGTGTGCGAGATCAGCGGTGGTCAACGGTGCACTGACTCCCTGCGGGCAGTGGTGTGCGGCTGCCAAGGATGCCCTGCATCGGGTCGGAACGGGAGCCGCGCAGGTCCGGAGGTCGCCCGAGAGGGCGCGTTATCTCTCCTGCGTGCCACGCGCGCCGCTCCTCGCACTGGCCCTGCAGGGCCTCTTGAGTGACGCGGAGGACACCCCCAGGCGATCAGCTGCGTACAGGACATCGCCAACCAACCATCGCTGCAAGCGGGTTCGAGCCGACCGCGAGAGTCTCGCCGCCCCGATCGCACGGCGCGTCACCATGAGGAAGTGTCAGCAAACGGGTGGGTCTGCGGCGCCAAACCTGATTACGCCATGATATGCAGTCCGATGGGTGATTATCGGTAATTCGCCACCCGAAGAGCCCAGGGCGTAGCTCCAATGCACAGTTTCCCGATGGCGCCGAGTCGCATTCCGGTTAACGGTGGATCACGTCGCAACTGCGTCACCTTGAGTCGACAGCCCGTCACTCATCGCAGTCGCGTCGAAAGGAATGTGTTCAGATGCGCTCTGCCCGCACACTGTTCGCTTCGGCCGCGATCACCGCGGTCCTCGCCATCACCACTCCTGCTGCCCATGCCATCACCCTGACCGATGACTGGGACGGCGGCTCCTCCTCCAGCAGCGACGACCACGGCGGCCGCGGCGGCGACCGCAAAGACGACCACGGCGACAAGGGGGGCCCCGGCGAACACGGCGACAAGGGGGGCCACGGCGACAAGGGCGACAAGGGGGGCCACGGCGACAAGGGCGACGAAGGCGGCTACGGCGACGACGGCGGCGGCGACGAAGGCGGCTGGGGCGACAAGGGCGACCACGGCGACAAGGGGGGCCACGGCGACAAGGGGGGCCACGGCGACAAGGGCGACAAGGGGGGCCACGGCGACAAGGGCGACGAAGGCGGCTACGGCGACGACGGCGGCGACGGCGGCGGCGACGAGGGCGGCTGGGGCGACAAGGGCGACAAGGGCGACCACGGCGACAAGGGGGGCCACGGCGACAAGGGCGACAAGGGCGACCACGGCGACAAGGGCGGCTGGGGCGACAAGGGCCACCACGGCGGCAAGGGCGGCTGGGGCGGCAAGGGCGACAAGCCCCGCGGCGGCGTCCACACTGGTGGCGGCGCCATGGCCATGACGGTGGCCGGCGACGACGGCGACTCCTACGGTAACGGCGACGAAGGCGGCTACGGCGACGGCGGCGATGGCGGCGGTGGCGGCGACGACGAGGGCAGCGACGAGGGCAGCCGCCCCGACCACGGCAACAAGGGCGGCTGGGGCGGCAAGGGCGACCACGGCGACAAGGGCGACAAGGGCGACAAGGGCCACCACGGCGACAAGGGCGACAAGGGCGACCACGGCGACAAGGGCGGCTGGGGCGACAAGGGCCACCACGGCGGCAAGGGCGACAAGCCCCGCGGCGGCGTCCACACCGGTGGCGGCGCCATGGCCATGACGGTGGCCAAGGAGTGGCAGCCCGGCAACGACTCCAGCGACCACTCGAAGAAGGGCGGAGACGACCGCGGCGACAAGGGCGGCGACGAGGGCGGCTACGGCGGCGGCCAGGGCGGCGACCAGGGCGGCTACGGCGGCGACCAGGGCGGCTACGGCGGCGGCCAGGGCGGCGACCAGGGCGGCTACGGCGGCGACCAGGGCGGCAAGCCCCGCGGTGGCGTCCACGCCGGTGGCGGCGGGACCGCGGTGACCGGTGGCGGTCTGGCTGCCGGTTCGGCGTTGCTCATCGGTGGGCTCGGCGTCGGTGCATACAAGATGCGCCGCCGTCAGGCCACGGGCGGCGCGGTGGCCTGAACGAACTGAACCGCTGATCTCGCGCAGCTGTCGCGGTCGCCGTCCCCCGGGGCGGCGGTCGCGGCGGCTGCGTTTCCCCGGTTCCGCCGGCTGACCGAGCACCAACTGACTGATGCCACACAGAAGAAGGACAGAAGAAAGGCACGCTCCCATGGCCGCCCCGCAGTCGTCCGATTCCACCCCCTCCCGGCCTGGCTCCCCCGCCATCGGCCGCGCCCTGCTCTGGCCCGCAGCAGCGGCAGGGCTGGGCCTGCTCCTGATCTACAACTCCCTCGGCGTCTCGGACGACAACAAGCCGTTGACCACCCCCGCGGTGCTCGCACCCGCCGTCCCCGGGCCCGGCGTTCCCGGAGCCCCGGCAGCCGCCCCCCCAGCCTCCGCCGCCCCCTCGGCCTCCGCCGCCCCCTCGGCCTCCGCTTCCCTCCAGGGGCTGTCCATGCCCCCTTCCAAGCCGAAGCGGCTCCAGATCCCGACGATCGCCGTCGACGCCCCCTTCACCCCCCTGTCCATCGGCCCGACCGGACAGCTCGGCGCCCCGCCCCCCAACGACAAGAACCTGGTGGGCTGGTTCAAGGACGGCGCGACGCCCGGTGAGCGCGGCGCGTCCATCGTCGCAGGTCACGTCGATACGACGACCGGCCCGGCGGTGTTCCTGCAGCTCCAGTTCCTGAAACCGGGCGCCACGGTCGACATCACGAGGGCGGACGGCAGCGTCGCCTCGTTCAAGGTCGACTCGGTGGAGACCTTCAGCAAGGCGAACTTCCCCGACAAGCGGGTGTACGCCGACACCCGGTCCGCCCAGCTCCGCCTGATCACGTGCGGCGGCAACTATGACAGGAAAGCCAAGGACTACAAGGACAACGTGGTGGTGTTCGCCCATCTCGACAAGGAGACGCGCGCCTGAAACACCTGAACTAAGGGTTGTCCCGTCATCCCTGGCGGAACAGCGCGCGGCGTCGGATGCGGTGCATCGCAAGGCGGAAGGGCGTCCGCATACTGGATGTATTCGGAATACTGGATGTATTCGGACGTTCCGACAACGCGGCGAGGTGCCGTAGCTGACGCCGCGCGCCCGCCAGGGATGACGGGACAGCCCTTAGACCGACCGGCAATGGGGGGCGGCGTCACGGGGCTGGGGCACGCACCTCGCGGCGTTGTCGTCCATCACCATGGCTCAATCCTCCGCCTTGCGATGCACGCACCCCAG
>NZ_JBSFYR010000152.1:0-10624 GCF_053599875.1 Streptomyces sp. NPDC005151
ATCTCCCCAGCCCATTCCCCCTGCATGCTCACAAGACTGGCCCCGGACCTGCCGGTCCGGGGCCAGAACGCAAAAGATTTTCAGCAGTCTTCTAGTCGACAGATTGACTCCAGCTCCAACAGCGGACGTTGCTGTAGTGCCGCAGTCATCGTCCGCCGTACGTCGAGCGAGCCCACTCGCAACTCCGCAAGGAGAGAGGCCGGATCGGCCAGGCGGCGCGCGAGCCGTCTCATCGGCCAGTGCGGCCGGGCGGCGAGCCGGACGGAGGCTGCCCGCAGCGCGAGCGGCAGCCGTCCGCAGGCCTCGACGACGGCGTGGGCCGCCCCGGGCTCCGCGGCGGTCCGGCCGCCTCCGGCGATCGCGGCGAGCAGGGCCAGCGACGCGTCGGCACCCATGGGATCCAGCGCCACGGTCCACGAACCGGGGACCGCAGAGAGCCGGTTGCGGCTCGTCACCAGGACGGCGGCGTCGGGCGTGGCCGACAGCAGGGGGTCCATCTGCAGCTCGTTCGCTGCATCGTCCAACAGGATCAGCAGCTTCCGGCCCGCCGTCCGGGTCCGTTACCTGTAGACCAGATCGTCCGTCCGGGCGGGCTTGCCGTTCGGCCCGCTGCCGGGCCCGTGACCTCCTGGTCCGATATGGCGGTGGGGCTGGCCCTACCCCCGATCCACGCCCTGGACCGATGGCACCGGGCGGGTTCACCCTCCTACGGTGTTCCCCATGCACCCTCGGAATGTGTGGCAGGCCATGTCCCGGCCGGGCTTCCTGCTGTCGGCCTGGCCCTGGCGTTCCATCGCGTACCTGCTTACCGGCGCGGTGACTGGCGTCGCCGTCCTGGTGGCGATCGTGACGGTGGCAGCCGTCTGCGGGGCGCTCGCCATCGTCGTGGTGGGGCTTCCCCTGCTCGTCGTGGTCGCCCTCAGCGGGATCCCGGTGGCCTGGGTGGAGCGGCGCAGGCTGCGCCTGATCGACCACGATCCGGCGTCCGGCCAGCACCAGGAGCCGGCCGCGCCGGGACTGTGGATCTGGTTGACCACCCGCCTGCGAGAGCAGGCGACCTGGCGGGAACTCGGGTACACGCTGCTGTTCGCCGGGCTGCTGTGGCCGGTCGACGCCCTGGTGATCACGGTCGCCCTGCTCTTCCCGCTGTCCATGGTCGCCACCCCGTTGCTGATGGCCACGGTCGGCGACGGCCACGAGGCGAAGGTGCTGAAGCAGTGGACGGTCACCACGTGGCCGACCGCGTTCGGCGTCGCCGTGCTGGGCCTGCTCCTCATGGGCCTGTGCTGCTACGCGCTCGCTGTCGCGGCGGGCGTCCGCGCCGAGCTGGCCCGGCTGCTGATCGCCTCCCGCGAGGGCGAGCTCGGCGCCAAGGTGGTCGAACTGGCAAACTCCCGCTTCCGGTTGGTGGATGCCTTTGAGTCGGAGCGGCGCCGCATCGAGCGCGATCTGCACGACGGCGCCCAACAGCGACTGGTGGCAATGACGATGACGCTCGGCCTGGCCCGACTGGACGTACCGCCCGGCCCGCTTGCCGACCAGCTCGCCAAGGCCCACGAGGAGGCAGGTAAGGCACTCGCGGAGCTGCGCGAGCTCATCCACGGCATCCACCCCAAGGTCCTCGCAGACTACGGCCTGCAAGCCGCGGTCGCCGACGCCGCGGATCGCTCCATGGTCCCCGTCGACGTCGACCTCGAACTGCCGGGCCGACTGCCCCAGGCGGTCGAGTCGGCGGCGTACTTCGTGGTCTGCGAAGCGCTCGCCAACGTCGCTAAGCACAGCGGGGCCGATCGCGCGCAGGTGACCGGCGGTCATCGCGACGGCCGCCTGTTCCTCCAGGTACGCGACGACGGCCGGGGCGGTGCGGACACCTCGACGGGAAGCGGACTCACCGGTCTCGCGGACCGGGTAGCGGTTCTGGATGGCAGACTTGCCCTGTCCAGTCCGCCGGGCGGACCGACCCTGTTACTTGTGGAGGTTCCTTGCGAGTTGACCAATGCAGCCGATCGCTCCGCGTAGTACTGGCAGAGGATAGCGTGCTGCTGCGGGAAGGACTCATCGGCCTGCTCAGCCGCTGCGGTCACGAGGTGGTGGCGGCCGTCGGGGACGCGGAGGCCCTGGTCGCTGCGGTCGAGGGGCACGTCCCTGACGTTGTGGTGACGGACGTGCGCATGCCGCCCGGCTTCCAGGATGAAGGGCTGCACGCGGCGGTGCGGCTGCGCGAGCAGTGGCCCACGCTGCCGGTCCTGGTCCTCAGTCAGTACGTGCAGCGGACGTACGCCTCCGAGCTCTTGGACTCCGGTGACGGCTCGGGAGTTGGCTACCTGCTGAAGGACCGCGTCGGCCAGGTCGAGGAGTTCGTCGACGCCCTGCACGAGGTCGCGGACGGTGGGACGGTGGTCGACCCCGAGGTGGTACGCCAGCTGCTGCGCCGCCGCCGCGATCCGCTTCAGCGGCTCACGCCGCGCGAGCGCCAGGTGCTGACGCTGATCGCGGAGGGTAAGTCCAACGGGGCTATCGCAAAGGAGCTGGTGGTCTCCGAGGCTGCTATCGGCAAGCACATCAGCAGCATCCTCACCAAGCTGGATCTGCCTCCGGCGGACGAGACCCATCGCAGGGTGCTGGCCGTCCTCACGTACCTGCGGGCCTGATCCGATGGCGCTGGCGCACCGGGCCACCGTGTGGCCCATGAGACAAGCCCGAGGTGCTGCCCGATCTCGTGTCCACCTTTTTGATCGCCCGGCTCCTGCCCCGGCTGCTGAAGGGCCGTACGCGCGGGCTGGTGTTCGTCACCCACCGGAAACCCGGCCCAGGGAAGGTCGTCAACCCGCGCGATGTCTGCCCGGACACCGGCCTGGCCCGGCTGTCGTACGGCCAGGCCCGCGCGCTGCTCGACGCCCACACCGCGATCCGCGGTGTGCCCGGCACCGGCTGGGACCTGCACGAATACCGTCACTCCGGCCTCACCCACCTAGGCGAGCAGGGGACGAGCCTGCTGATGCTGATGGCCAAGTCCCGGCGCAAGAAGCCGGAGAACGTCCGCCGCTACTTCAAGCCGTCTCCCGAGGCGATCGCCGAACTCACCAGCTTGCTTGCGCCGGGCAACAGCAGCAGGTGATCGTCGGATCTTGGCAGGCGAGGCTGCTCACGCCGCTCATGCGCCATAGCGACGTTGCCGGTCGGAGTAACTGCGCAAGGCGCGCAGGAAGTCGATCTCTCGGAAGGCGGGCCAGTAGGCCTCGCAGAAGTACAGTTCCGAGTAGGCGCTTTGCCACAGCAGGAAGTTCGACATGCGCTGTTCTCCGCTGGTGCGGATAACGAGGTCTGGGTCTGGTTGTCCAGCCGTGTACAGGTGGCGGGTGATGTCGTTCATCGTCAGGCACGCTGCCAGGTCTTCGAGGGTGAGCCCGGCTGCTGCCTGTTCGTAGAGCAGTTCGCGCACGGCGTCGATCACTTCCTGTCTTCCGCCGTAACCGATGGCGAGGGTCACGTGTGATCCGGTGGCGCAGTCACGCGTCGCCTCCGCCGCTTCCTTGAGAGCCTGCGCCGTGGAGTCAGGAAGGGCGTCGAGGGTTCCTGCGATCCGCACCTGCCAGCGGGCCCCAGGGCGAGCGAGATGAGCTGCCATCACCTGCTCGATCACCTGCATGAGGAAAGACACCTCGACGTCGCCGCGGCGCTGCAAGTTCTCCGTGGAGCAGACGAAAACCGTCACATGTTTGATGTCGGCCGCCTCACACCAGGACAGCACGTTCTTGACGTGCTCGGCACCGTACCGATGGCCGAGGCTCGGGTTGGTCATGCCCATCTGACGGGCCCACCGGCGATTCCCGTCCATGATCAGCCCGATGTGCTCGGGCAGCGCCCCGGCTGCGGCCTGCCGACGCAGCCGACGGGCATACAAGGCGTAAAAGAGATCGGCAGTGCGCATCGTGAGGCCTTTCGCGTGGTGCCCGGGGAGGAGGTGCGAGTTCTTGACGCGTTGCAGAAGTCGGCTTGTCGCGGTGTCCGGCCTCGTCCGCAGTACCGGCCCGGGTGAGCCAGGTCGGGGACGTGCGCAGCGGATGTCGCCAGCGTCCGTCGTGCACCGCCACGGGCATACTACGTGTCGCGTAGTACGTGCTGTGTAGCATCATAGGAACGCATCCCGGAAGCCGATCGCAGCTGGAGCAGCCATGCGCACCAACGACGCCCAGATGCTTGTGCTGTGCGCACTGACCGACGGACCGCTGCACGGATACGCCATCAACGCGGCGATCGAGCAGGTCTCCGGTCATCGCCTCGGGCCCGGCAGCCTCTACGGAGCCTTGGCCCGTCTGGAGGCGAAGCATCTGGTGGAGCCCCTGGAGGGAAAGGGCCGCCAACGCCCGGTCCGCCTTACACGCGTCGGGCGGGAGCTGCTTGAGCGAGAGGCGCGCTTCATGGCCCGCGTGTCCGGGCGCGTATTCGAGAGTGCTGTTCCTGATGAGATCGGTTACCTCGACCGACTGGCCGCGACGGACCTGGCTCGTTCCTACAAGAGCGTCATGCTCGACGCACTGGATGCCCGGCCCGGCGAAATCGCACTCGACCTGGGCTGCGGACCGGGTACGGATCTGAGCGTGCTCGCCAGGGCGGTCAGCCCGTCGGGGAGGGTGATCGGCATCGACAGCAGCCAGGAGATGGTCGAGCAAGCGCACGGGCGCACGGGAGACCTCCCCGCGGTCGAGGTGGAACTGGGCGACCTCCACACGCTTCCTTTCGAGGACGGCAGCATCGACCGTGCCCGGACCGACCGTGTGCTCCAGCACGTGGCGGACCCGGCCCAGGCGCTCGCAGAGGCCCGGCGTGTACTGCGCCCGGGCGGCAGACTTGTCATGGGCGAACCCGACTGGGATTCGCTGGCCGTCGACTACCCCGACATCGAGGTCTCGCGTGCTTACACCCGCCACGTCACGGATAAGGTGGTGCGCAACGGGGTCATCGGCCGTCAACTGCCCCGGCTCGCGCTGGACGCGGGGTTCTCGGTACCGACCGTCGTCCCGGTCACGTCGGTCTTTCGTGATGTTCGGGCCGCGGACCAGGTCCTAGGCCTTCAACGCAACACCGAGCGTGCGGTAACTGCGGGCTACCTGTCCGACCCGGCAGCGCAGGGATGGCTCGATCATCTCGCCACGAGCCCCTTCTTCGCCACAGTGACGCTGTACGTCGTCGTTGCAGAAGCCATTTCGTAGTCGTGGATGCCCGCCGACCGCCCCCGCTGGTTCGCCGCCTCCCGCACGTTGCCCACCAGCCGGGCCAGGCGGCTCACGCCCGGCAGCGGCACCCGACCCTCGCGCAGCCACCCGGCCGCCGCGTCGAACAGCGCCTTCGGCCCGTCGCCGGTCGTCCAGACCCCAGCGCCGCGGACGGCCGATTTCGGGGAGCGTCCAAGCTCACCGGAGCCGGCGTCCGACGCGTGCCCTACTCCTGGTCGGTGGCGTCGGGAGCCCGCAGCGCACACAGGCCGCCGGGCAGACCCGGAAGCTGAAAGGATTAGCGGCCGCTAAAGGCCCGACTCCTGTGCGTGGAGGTCGAGTTCGCGTGCGCCAGTCGGTTCACGCGCTGATCCCGCTGTTGCGGGTGCGGACCTGGACCGAGCCGTCGAGCACGGCCGCCGGGTCGGATCAGGTGACGCCGAGCATCCGGAAGGGCTCGGTGGAGCGGTCGGTGAGGGCGCAGCTGGCCCGGCCGCCCCCCTCGTCGAGCGTGATCGTGACGATGGGGGGCCTGCCGAGCGGCAGGGTGGACCGACCCGCAGCCGTGGGTCGATCTGGAGCGGGAGTTCGGGTTTCGCTTCCCGGGGGACTACCGGATGTTCGTCGACGCCTACGGCACGGTGCTGATCAACAATCAGCTGACGGCATTCCACCCGGCGACGCGGTGGTTCGACCTGGGCGAGCGGATCCGAGAAGAGCCCGAACTCTGGGCTGAAATCCCGGAGGAGCTGCTCCCGCCGTATCCGTTCGGCACCGGGCTGGGGGAGCTGTTTCCATGGGCTCACTCGGCGTCGAGCGAGAAGGCGTACTTCTGGGTTCCCCGTGATGACGCGGACCGTTGGGTCATCGGTGTGATCGAGCGGGACGAGTGCCTGTACGACGAGTACGAGATGACGTTCAACGCATGGATGTTGTCCTATCTCAGGGGGAGGAGATGGCGATCTGTTCCCAGAACTTCGCGCCGGACCGCCCCTTCTTCACGGAGCTTCCGCAGCCCTGATCACTTACGGGCGATGAAGCAGCCGCGGCCCGCCAGTTCTCCTGGCGGGCCGCGGTGTGTGAATTCCCGATCGTCCTTCGGGGTGTCAGTGGCTTGTCAGCTGCAATCCTGTACTTCGGCTGGATGAATTCGCGGGTGCAACTCTCATCCGGGGCGCGCCTCGGCAGGCCTGCCCAGATGTGCCGCAACACGACAGCTGTCACCGAAGCAGGGTTGTTGTCACCGAACAGTCAGCAGCAGGCCGCATCGTCAGCTCTTCGTCCAGCGGAAGAAGAGCTGCTCGTCCGGCCCTGCCACCAGGCCGATTGGCCGCCGGTCAGGACGAAACCCATGTCGGTGGTCTCTCCCGGTTCACATCGCCGAGAGCGTGGCCGGGGTCGCAGGAAGAGGGCTTTGCGGGGCGTTCGCTCGCCGTCGGCCGTGCCCCGTCTCAGGTGCTGGAGTTCACAGCGAAGTCGACGTCCTCGGTGTGGACCGTGCCCGCGGTCCGGCCGGGAGCCGTGTGGTATTTCCAGTACAGGTTCGTGTGGGCGATGACCTTGGCGGGCGTCGGCGCTCCGTACTGCGACAAGTCCTCCGTGGTGTGGGCGTCGCCGACCAGCGTGGCGTCGTAGCCGCGGGTGATCGCGCCGTGGAGCGTCGAGCGGATGCACGCGTCGGTCTGCGCGCCGACGACGAAGAGCCGGCTGATGCCGCGCGCGGCGAGCACCGATTCCAGGTCGGTCTCTTCGAAGGAGTCGGCGTACGCCTTCTGCACCAGGGGCTCGGAATCGCGCCGCACGAGTTCGGGTACGTACTGCCAGCTCTCGCTGTCCCGGGGCAGCTCGTCGCTGTTGTGCTGGACCCAGACAACGTCGATGTCAGCGGCGCGCGCCTTGTCGACCAGGGTGCCGATGTTGGCAACGATACCGTCCCGGGAGTGCGCCTCCCTCACGACGCCGTTCTGTACGTCTATGACGAGCAGGGCGGTGTTCGGCCGGTTGACGAGCGTGCTCACGGTGCCTCCTGGCACATGGGGATCGCGGTCTCGACGATGCTATGCCAATTCGGGCTTGTAGCGGGGCGTCGTCAAACTGCAGTGGCAAGTGGCCAAGGATCAGGGATCCCCGGTCTCGAGGTGCGGATCCCCAAGGGTTCCGTGGTCCGTGACGCCAACGGCAACCCGGTCACCGAACTCGGTATCACCGCGATTCCGATCCACTGGCCGCCGTTCCCGCACCCGCAGAACAGCGTGGTGCCGGTCTGCTTCACCGTCCGGCCCGGCCCGGAGGCACTGGCTTGAGGGCGGGGCGTCCGTACCGGAGGGGATGCCGCTGATGTCGACCTGCGCAAGCTGCGCTACTTCGTGGCCGTGGCCGAGGAGTTGCACTTCGGCCGGGCTGCCGAGCAGCTGCACGTCACGCAACCGGTGCTCTCCCGGCAGATCCGGGCCCTGGAGCAAGAGTTGCGCGCACAGCTGTTCACCAGGAACAAGCGGTCCACCGAGCTGACTGCCGCCGGCTGCCAGTTGCTGGAGGACGCCCGGTGTCAGCGATCAAGCGGCCCCAGCGTCACAAGATCAGCGACAGAGCCGGTGAACGTGCTCATTGTTTGAGGCTCTCCCGCGGCCCTGACGCGGGCTCTGTCAGGCTTTCGTGGAAGACTGCGGCGCATGTCTGTCGCCGACCGTTCGGGGCGCGCCAGTGCGCGGACTCACTTCCGCTCACTGCCAAGGAACGGTTGCTCGGCCCAGATGGTCTTGCCTGTGCCCGTATGCCGCATTCCCCAGCGCTCGGTGAGCTGGGCGACCAGCATGAGGCCTCGTCCGCCCTCGTCAAAGATGCGGGCACGGCGCAGGTGCGGTGCGGTGCTGCTGGCGTCGGAGACCTCGCAGATCAGTGTTCTTTCCTTGATCAGCCGCAGCTGAATGGGCGCGGCAGCGTAGCGGATCGCGTTGGTCACCAGCTCGCTGACCACGAGTTCGGTGACGTAGGCCAGGTCGTCCAGCCCCCAGGTGTGGAGTTGGGCGGTCGCCTGAGAGCGGGCTTCGGCCACAAAGGCCGGATCGGCGGGAAGATCCCAGACGGCGACGTGCCCGCTGTCCAGGGCGCGGGTACGGGCGATGAGCAGCGCGACATCATCGGCGGGCTGCTCGGCGAGCAGAGCATGGAGCACGCGGTCGCAGGTGGTCTCCAACGACGGAGCCGCGTCGGCGAGGGCCGTGCGAAGGGCGTGCAGGCCGGCGTCGACATCGCGATGGCGCGCCAGGACAAGGCCGTCGGTATAGAGGGACAGGAGGCTGCCTTCGGGCAGTTCGCGTTCAACGGATTCGAATGGCAGCCCGCCCAGGCCGAGCGGTGGGCCGGTGGGCAGTTCGAGGACGTCCACCTTGCCGTCAGGGGTCACCAGAACGGGCCAGAGGTGGCCGGCGCTGGCGAGCGAGCACTTGCGGGAGATGGGGTCGTAGACCGCGTACAGGCAGGTGGCTCCGAGTTCTCCGAAGGGCGGCTCAGCTCCGGACTCGGGCCCGGATCCGAGCCGGACGACCAGGTCGTCCAGATGCGCAAGCAGCTCGTCCGGGGCCAGATCGACGTCGGCGAGGGCGCGTACGGCGGTGCGAAGGCGCCCCATGGCGGCGGAGGCATGGATCCCGTGACCGACCACATCGCCGACAACGAGGGCAACGCGGGCGCCGGAGAGTGGGATCACATCGAACCAGTCACCGCCGACACCGACCTTCGAGTCTGCGGGCAAATAGCGGCTGGCTACGTCGACAGCGGTCTGATCGGGAATCCCCTGCGGCAGAAGGCTGTGCTGGAGGGCCAGAGTCGTGGTGTGTTCGCGCGTGTAGCGGCGGGCGTTGTCTAGGCAGACTGCGGCGCGCGCCACAAGTTCCTCGGCGATCTGCAGGTCGTCCTGCTTGTACGGCGCGGCGGACGGATCCAGACGGAAGAAGAGCACGACGCCGAGGTTGGTGCCGCGGCCGCGCAGCGGCACCGCCATCAGCGAGTGCGCGCGGTGCCGACTCACCCAGGCGGATCTGTCCGGGGCTTGGGCCAGCCAGCGGGTGATCTCGGGCTCGCCGATCTGGTGCACGGTGCCGCGACCGGTGGCCAGGCAGCGAGCCACCGGCGAAATCTCCGGGTAGCGGGACAACCCGCCGACCGCAACGGCAGCCTTCACGCGGGGGCAGACGGCCACGCGCCGCAGCAGCAAGGGACCGTGGATGGGAACCGGCGGAGGCTCGTCGCCGTGCAGCACGGGGTCGAGGAGATCGACCAAGACGTAGTCCGCGAGGGCGGGCACGGCCACGTCGGCCAGTTCCTGGGCGGTGCGGGTCACGTCCAGGCTGCTGCCGATACGCCTGCTGGCCTCATTGAGCAGCGCCAGGCGTTCGCGGGCCGCGTACTGCTCGGAGAAGTCGAGGGCGGCCAACTGCACGCCGTGCACCAGCCCGAGGGAGTCCTTGAGCGGGGTGAAGTGGGTGATCCAGGCATGCGCTTGGGGTTCTCCTGGCACCTTGACGTACATCTCGATGTGCTCGGGCTCACCGGTCCGCAACACGCGATCGACGGACTGCTCGGGGACCCGGAAGGCGGGATCGGGCATGTGCTCGGTGATCCGGAGGCCGCGAAGATCCCGCTCCGAGGCGGCGAGCTGCTTGCTCATGGGCTCGTTGACCCGCAGGAACCGGCCCTCGGAGTCGTAGATCGTCAGGGCGAACGGCGACTGGTCGAACGACCAGCAGAGCAGAGGGTCCGTGGCGCGGTCCACCTCCTCCTCCACCGGGACGCCCTCCAGTAGCCAACTGGCTCGCCCGTCACCCGTGGGCAGCGGACGCGCCCGCAACCGGCACTCGACCGCGCTGCCGTCCCGGTGGCGGAGTACCACCCGCCCGGTCCAGTCCTCCTGCCGACCCAAACGCTCACGAACGCCGACGGGGAGGGGCGATGAAAGTAGCGCCGCCGCGAGCCGGCCGACGGCCTCACCGGCGGAGTACCCGAGCAACTGTTCCGCACCGGTGCTCCAGCTGGTCAGCGTCCCATCCGGAGCTGCCACGGCAAGAGCCGCGGCGGAGGTGAGGGAGTCACGAGGCATGCTCGTCGGTGTGTCCATGGCTGATCCACCCGCCTTCGAGTCCACTGCTGATTCAAGGATCTCTCGGTCCTGCCGCCAGATCGCGTTAAACGGGGCCGCACGTGCCGGACGCAGAGAATCGGACTCCGGGGGAATCAGGGAGTCAACGACGGTGACCATCCGTAGCGGTTGCCGGGCAGGGTGTTTCGCAGTGGATCGATTGGTCTGGGGATCCTGGGGGCTGTCGATTAATAACTACTTGGTTTGATCGGGTAGTGGCTGGTGTCCGGCGATGGCTGCGAGTTCGGCAGCGGTGGTCGCTTTCATCGCG
>NZ_JBSFYR010000153.1:0-10442 GCF_053599875.1 Streptomyces sp. NPDC005151
AGGTCGTCATCGCGGGGCGGCGGTCGAAGATCAAGAGTTCGGCGTACGTGTATCTACCGCCGGAGTACTTCCAGCCGGAGTACGCCAACCGGAAGGTCGTGGATCGGTGGCGGGGCCGCGGCCTGTCCGTGCGGGCCGGTCCCGGCCCGCACGGAGCGTCACATCAGGTGCAGGTGCGGTCGGGTTTGAGAGAGAAGTCGGCCATGGTCGCCTTGCGTGGCTCAATCTCGACCGACGCGGTCTGCGACACCCAGCCGTCCTTGGACGCGGTCACCGTGAGCGGGTTGTTTCTGACGTCGAGCCAGAACGCGTAATGACCGTTCTGGTCGGTCTTCAGCGTGTAGCTCGCCGTCTTCTTCAAGGTGATCTGCACGGTTGCTCCGGCCAGTGGCGTCGGCGTGCCGGTGCAGCCGATTCCGGTCACCGTCCCGGTGATCTTCCCCCAGGTCTTGGGCGGATTCACCACGAACGTCACCGGCACCGGCGCGATCCCGTACGGGGTCTTCGCGCTGATCACGAGCTGCGCGGTGAACGTGGCGGGCTGGGTGATCTCGGCGAGGTCCGCGTTGAAGCTCACGGTGACGTCAACGCTCTCGCCCGGCTGAAGCGTCACGTCGGTCTTGTCCTCTGACAGCCAGGGGACATCGGTTGTGTCAGCGCACTGGTCGAAGCCGGGCAGCAGCTCCGCGTTCTTAAAGGCGAAGAAGTTTCCGGTAGTACCTCCGATCTTGTAGAAGCCGCAGGCGGAGCCACCGCGGTAGAGAGTGCTGTTGGAGTTGGGCAGCGCGGTCCAGGTGTTGGAACCCGGGTCGTAGGTGAAGCCCCTGTTGGTGATCGTGCTGGAGCTGTAGGTCACGCCGCCGGACACGAGGAGCTTGCCGTTTGCCGCCGAGTAGCCCATCGCCCACAGGTCGGTCGGCAGGTCGGCGACGGGAGTCCAGCTGTCGGACGACGGGTCGTAGCTGTAGGCGTGCTTGGTGCTGGTACTGCCCGACAGCCCGCCCGCGCAGTACAGCTTGTTCGCGATGGCGCCGCAGCCGAGCCAGGAGATCAGCTCCGGGTACGCCTTGCTCGAACTCCAGGAGTTCGAGGCCGGGTCGTACACCTGCACGTCCGTCTTGCCGCAGGCGGACGCGCAGCCGCCAACGATGTAGATCTTGCCGCCCAGCACGGCCACGCCGGCGCCGGCGCGCGGTTGCGGGTTGTACGCGCCGGTGGACCAGGCGCCGGTCAGCGGGTCGTAAATCTCGGTCTTGGCCACCGGATTCCCGTCCGCGCCCCAGCCGCCGAAGACGTAGATCTTGCCACCGTAGGCGGCCGCCTGCGGCGCCTCCCGGGCAACGCTCAGGTTCGGCAGGGCACTCCACCCCTGGGCGCCTGGGTAGTAGACGTATGCCTTGTTGAGGATATGCGAGCCGTCGGTTCCGGCGATCGAGTAGACCTTGCCGTCGATGGTCGCCACGGCGTTGTCCATGATCGGCGTGGGGTAGTCGGCCACCGTCGTCCACGGTGCCGCGTACGGCGTCGCCGAGGGCTTGGCCGCCGTCTGCGTGGTCGTGCCGGGTCGGAACCGCAGGGGGCTGTAGTGTCCCTTCACCTCCTGCAGTGGAGCACCCTGCTGCGCGGCGGCGGGCTGGTGGACGCCCGGCAGCTCATCGATCTTGGCGGTCACTGGGGCTGTTCCGGTGTTCTTCAAGGTCAGGGTGGAGCTGCCCTGGCCCTGCCAGTCGACCGTCTTGCTGAGCTGGGCCGGGCTGACCGCGATCCGGGGTGCGGGCAGGGCGAGCGTGCCGTCCGTTGCCTGGTTCGGGGCCACGTTGACGGTGATGTCCTGTGCGCTGTAGTAGTTCCCCACCGTGGCGGAGAACTTGTGCTCCCCGGTGAGCGAGGAGAACATCCAGTAGAAGCCGTCGCCCAGGTTCGGGTCGTTCGGCGTCGCGGCCGAGGTCGTCTTCTCTGCGGGCTTGTCGGCCGACGTCACCGAGGCGCCGTTGAGCCCGGCCCCGGTGTTCTTGTCGGTCACCCGGCCGACGACCAGGCCGCCCGGTGCCGGGTCGCACGTGCGGTCGCCGAGGAAGACGTCGTCGACCTGCCACCACCACCCCCACTTGGCGGTGAGGTGGAACCGTACCTGGACGTTGGCCTTGCCGGCAGCCTGGGACAGGTTCACGACCTCGGTCCGCGGCCCCCGGGCGCTGTCCTTGGTGTGGTGCCAGACGTTGGTCCACGTCTGGCCGCCGTCGACGCTGAAATCGACGTCCCCGGTCTGGCCGAACGAGAAGCCGTAGTAGTCGGTGCGGAAGATCAGGGACGGGTGGGTTCGCTGGCTGAAGTCCATAACCGGGCTGATCAGCGACGTGTCCTGTGTCTTTCCGTAACCGTAGTAGCTGCTGTCGACGGTGGCGAAGCCGCCGGTCCCGCCGGTCCTGTTGCCGCGCCTGCCGAGATCGTTGAACACCCAGGTCTGACCGTTGCCCACCTTGTCATCGACGGTCCAGCCCGCTGGCGGGGGAGCGCCGTTGAACGACTCGGTGGTACCGGCGTAGTGGAAGCCGTATCCGGCCGCGCTGCAGGTCGTTTGGTCGACCGACGCATTGACGTCATGCGTCACATCCGCCGAACCCACCTGCACATCCTGAGAATCCTGCTTGTAACCCGGATACAACGGGTCGACCTGCAGAGTGTAGGTAGCCCCGGCGGGCACGCTCAAGGTGTACTTCCCCGTCTTGGGGTCGGTGTAGGCGACCGCGGTCGGCTCGTCCTTGACCCGCACGGTCGCATACAGCGGCCAGCCCTGACCGGAACCGTCATGGACCGTACCGGTGACGTTCACGTGCGGCTTCGCGGTCAGCGCGAAGTCCTCGGTCACCGTCTGCCCATCAGCGATCGCGACACCCGAAACGGTCTTGCCGGCGTACCCGAACTTGCTCACGCTGACGTCATACGTTCCCGGTGGCACGCTCAAGGTGTAGTGCCCCTGCCCGTCCGTCATCGCCGTGACGTCACCCACGGTTATCTTGGCCGCCGCCAGCGGAGCGGTGCCGTCGGTGACGGTACCGCTGACAGTGCCGTGCGGCCCGGAACGGAACGCGGCGACCCCGTTCGGAGTGCCGAGGCCGGTCGGCCCGTCATAACCCGCCCCCGCCATGCACAGGTAGCCGGTAGGCCAGCAGCTGCCGTTACTTCCAGACGTCACATCGTTGAGCGCGGACGGCTGGGCATACGGGTAGGAGTTCGGGGCCGAACTCGCCGCCGGTGTCCCGGCCATCGCGTAGACCGAGGCGATGATCGGGGCGGACGCGCTGGTGCCGCCGAAGACCTTCCAGCCACCGTGGTAGACCGCGACGCCGGTGTTCGGGTCCGCGACCGCGGACACATCCGCGACCGCGCGACGCGCGCAGCCGGTGTCCTTCTGGAACGACGGCTTGGACCCGTACGCTGAGCAGCCACTGCCCGCGCCCCTCCACGCGGCCTCGGTCCAACCGCGGGTGGTGGAGGTGTTCTTGACCAGCGAGGTGCCACCGACCGCCGTCACATACGGCGACGCGGCCGGGTACGAGACGCCGTAACCGTAGTCGCCGCTGCTGACGGTGATCGCGACACCGGGGTGTTTGAAGTAGGCGTCGTCGGCCTGGGTTTGATCGGAACCTTCGAGGCCGCCGTAGCTGTTGGAGACGAACTTGGCGCCCTGGGCGACCGCCTGGTTCACGGCCGTACCCAGGTTGTCCACGTTGCTGTCGTCGGCCTCGACCAGCAGGATCTTGCAGGTCGGGCATATCGCGCTGACCATGTCGACGTCCAGTGCGATCTCCCCGGCCCACCCGGAGTCCGGTGGCGGATAGCTCGTGCCGCCGCGCTGGTCGATCTTCTTGAAGCAGCCATTGGCCGTGGTGCACGCCGGCAGCCCGTACTGCTGACGGTAGACGGCCAGGTCCGCCTCGGCGCTCGGGTTGTCGAACGCGTCGACGATCGCGACCGTCTCAGTGGAGCCAGCGGCGGGCAGGTTGTACGCACTCTGCAGGTCGGCCGGACCGAAACCGCCGGGAGCGGCATCGAGCTGCACACCCTTCACCGCGGTGACATCGGTGCGAACCATGGACAGGCAGGACATCTCGCCGGCTCTCGACGGCTTGGCGCACACCTGCTTGGTGGGGTGCTGGCCAGCCGAGGTCGGGCCGGCGGCCTTCGTGGGCGGGACGGGACTCTTGGCAGAGGTGGTGGAGGTCGTGGAGGCGGTGGAGGCGGAGGCCTCGACCGGCCCAGCGATCACTGTGAGTGCGGCGACGGCGAGCGCCACGATCAGCGCCCAGACACGTCCGACCGTCGTGGTCAACGCGACCGGACGCGATCTGAGGCGGGTTGGTCGCGCGGAAGGGGGATGAGACACGTACAGCTCTCCTACGGGGTGCATGCAACCCCAAATCGTGAATTCTTCATCAGGCAGATATCGGCTCAGTCGCACTTCTTCAACCGCGACTTGTTTCCGCGGTCCAGCGTGCTGTAGTACGGACTGGCGTCCTGATCCCGGGTGTTTGAGGCCCTACTCGGTTTCTTTCGGCCGGATGATGTCGGCCGCGATCACATCGGGCTTTCCCTAGCGGTTACCGTCCAAGGCGGATTCCACGAGCACGTGCTCACGAATCGCATCCTGACAGGAGAACACGGGCTGCATGAGGCCGTTTTCGACGATGAGGCCAGCAGGTGTCCGCGCCTGAACAGCCGTCACCGGCGGGAAACCGGATACCGCGGCCGTCGCCGCTCCGAATACGATGACGAAACGTCAAGAATGTGCTCACTACCGTGCTTCCAGAAAATGGATCACCCGGACGAGGACGGCACTTTCCAGCCTCGAGGCGGTGCTCGGGAAGACAAGAGGTTCAACAGGGCACGGTGCACGAGACTTTGTTCGCCCCCTCTGCCGGATGACGGGTTTACGCAGAATTTACGGCCGGCGGCACAGCTCCGTCATCGGTTGAACGTCGGGATGATCCCAGCGCGAGCCCGACGAATGTCGAATCGTGCAGACGCCCGGCGGCTCGACATCCGCCCGAATATGCAGAAAACACCTGGCCGGGACGGCTGCCCCCGACCAGGTGTGCCCAGCGACCTACGGCTCCGGCCAACTCGGCATGGCGCTCGCGCAGGGTCGCCGGCGCGGCATCGACCCGGTCGATCGATGCCGCGCGTCGGCGATCGTGGCCGGCCGCTCGTCACCGATCAGCGGCCCCAGCATCGCCGCCTTGGACCGCGCGTCCGCCACTGTGGCGGGCCGCTGCTCCTCCCCGAGCACCAGCCCATAGGCACCCGCCGACAGGGCGGCCAGGCCAGTCCGGGTTCGGCCGAGGCGTCCACCAGCACCGACCGTCCATGCTCGGCATCCCGCACCAAAGCGAGGTCGAACGCGGCGGGCTGCAGGTGGGTACGCATGCACGCCTCGCACAGGACGACCACGCCTACCACGTGGCTGTACGTCTCTGGTCGACGTCCGGATGGACGGCGAAAAGGAACAAAGGAACCGGCTGCCGTGTTCATCCGCGCCCGCCGCAGACCGGGGGCCGGCCGAGAAGGGTCTCGGCCCCGCCATCGGATCGGTGGCGGGGCCGCGACCTGCCCGTGCGGGCCGGGCTAGGCCCGGCCCGCACGGAGCGTCAGATCAGGAGCAGGTCTCTTTGAGAGAGAAGTCGGCCGTGGTCGCCTTAGCCGCCATGATCTTGACCGATCGGGTCTGCGGCTCCCAGCCGTCCTTGGACGCGGTCGCCGTGAGCGGGTTGTTTCTGACGTCGAGCCAGAACACGTACTTACCGTTCCGGTCGGTCCTCAACGTGTAACTCGCCGTCTTCGAGGTGATCTGCACGGTCGCTCCGGTCAATGGCGCCGACGTGCCGGTGCAGCCGACCCCGGTGACCGTCCCGGTGATCTTTCCCCAGGTCTTGGGCGGGTTCACCACAAGCGTCACCGGCACCGGCGCGATCTCGTACGGGGTCTTCGCCTTGACCGTGAGCTGCGCGGCGAACGTGCCCGGCTGGGTGATCGCGGCGACGTTCGCGTTGAAGCTTGCGTTGACGTCAACGCTCTGGCCCGGCTGGATCGTCACCTCGGTCTTGTCCACTGATAGCCAGGGGACGTCGGTCGCACAATAGCCGGGCAGCAGCTCCGAGTTCTTGGTCGCGGCCCACTTTCCGGTCGAACCGTCCGAACCTCCGATCTTGTAGAAACCGCAGGCGGAGCCTCCACGGTAGACGGTGTTGTTGGAGTTGGGCAGCGCGGTCCAGGTGTCGGAACCCGGGTCGTAGGCGAAGCCCCGGTTGGTAATCGTGGTGAGGCCGTTGGTCACACCGCCGGACACGAGGAGCTCGCCGTCTGCCGCCGAGTAGCCCATCGCCCACAGGTCGATCGGGAGGTCGGCGACACGAGCCCATTGGGCGGATGCCGGGTCGTAGCTGTAGGCGTGCTTGGTGGAGGTAGCGCCCGACGACCCGCCCGCGCAGTACAGCTTGTTCGCGATGGCGCCGCAGCCGAGGAAGCTGATCGGTTCAGGGTAGGGCGTGGCCGAACTCCAGGAGTCCGACGCCGGGTCGTACACCTGCACATCCGTCTTGTAACAGCCCTGCCTGCAGCCGCCGACGATGTAGATCTTGCCGCCCAGCACGGTCACGGCGGCGCCGGCATACGGTTTCGGGATGTCGGCGCCGGTGGACCAGGTATGGCTCGCCGGGTCATAGATCTCGGTCTTGGCCACCGTAGAGTACGCATCCCAGCCACCGAAGACGTAGAGCTTGCCACCATAGGGGGCCGCCTGCGCCGCCAAGCGGGCGACTCTCATGTTCGGCAGGGCACTCCACGCCTGGGCGCCTGGGTCGTAGACATATGCCTTGTTCGAGCCGGGCGTGGTTCCATCGTGTCCGGCGAACGAGTAGACCTTGCCGTCGAGGACCGCCACGGCGTTGTCCATGACCGGCATGGGGTAGTCGGCCACCGTCGTCCACGGCGCCGCGTACGGCGTCACCGAGGCCTTGGCGGCCGCCGTCTGCGTGGTCTTGCCGGGCCGGAACGGTACGGGCCGGTAATCTCCCTTCACTTCCTGCAGCGGAGCGCCCTTCTGGGCCGTGGCCGGCTGGTAGCCGCCGGGCCACTCACCGATCTTGGCGGTCACCGGGGCGGTTCCGGTGTTCTTCAAGGTCAGGGTGGAGCCGGCCTGGCCCTGCCAGTCGACGGTCTTGCTGAGCTGGGCCGAGCTGACCTCGATCCGGGGTGCGGGCAGGGCGAACGTGCCGTCCGTTGCCTGGTTGGGGGCCACGTTGACGGTGACGTCCTGTGCGCTGTAGGCGCTGTAGTGGTTCTCCCCCGTGGCGGTGAACTGGTGCTCCCCGGTGAGCGAGGAGAACAGCCGGTAGAAGCCGTCACCCAGGTTCGGGTCGTCCGGCGTCGGCACGGAGGTCGTCTTCTCCGCGGGCTGGTCGGCCGACGTCACCGTGGCGCCGTTGATCCCGGCCCCGGTGTTCTTGTCGGTCACCCGGCCGACGACGATGCCGCCCGGTGCCGGGTCACAGGTGCGGTCGCCGAGGAAGACATCGTCGACCTGCCACCACCACCCAAGGCCGGTGGTGAAGTGGAACCTCACCTGGACGTTGGCCTTGCCGGCGGCCTGGGACAGGTCCACGACCTCGGTCCGAGGCCCCGAGACCAGCTCGGTGGTGCGGTGCCAGACGGTCTTCCACGTCTGGCCGCCGTCGACGCTGAGATCGGCGTCCCCGATCTGGCCCGTGTAGCCCTTGTACTCGGTGCGGAAGGACACGATCGGGTGGGTTCGCTGGCTGAAGTCCATAATCGGGCTGATCAGCGAGCTGTCCTGCCCGCTTCCGGAACCGTATTGCGCGCTGTCGATGACGGCGAAGCCGCCGGACCCGCCGGTCTTGTTGCCGTGCCTGCCGGGGTCGTTGAACGCCCAGGTCTGACCATTGCCGACCTTGTCGTCCACTCTCCAGCCCGACGGCGCGGTGGTGCCGTCGAACGGCTCGGTGGTGCCGTCGTAGTGGCGGTCGTACCCGGCCGCGGTGCAGGTCGCCTGGTCGACCGACACGTTGACGTCATGCGTCACATCCGCCGAACCCACCTGCACATCCTGAGAGTCCCGCTGATAACCCCGATACAACGGGTCGACCTGCAGACTGTAGGTGTCCCCGGTGGGCACGCGCAGGGTGTACTTCCCCGTCTTGGGGTCGGTGTAGGCGACCGCAGTCGGCTCGCCCTTGACCCGCACGGTCGCATACAGCGGCCAGCCGTGACCGGAACCGTCGTGGACCACACCGGTGACGTTGACGCTCGGCTTCGTGGTCAGCGCGAAGTTCTCGGTCACCGTCTGCTCCTCGCCGATGGTGACACCCGAAACGGTCTTGGTGGCGTACCCGAACTTGCTCGCGCTGACGTCATAGGTTCCGGGTGGGCGCACGGTCAATGTGTAGTGCCCCTGCTCGTCCGTCTTCGCCGTGGCGTCACCCACGGCGATCTTGGCCGACGCCAGCGGAGCGGTGCCGTCGGTGACGGTACCCGTGACGGTGCCGTGCGGCCCGGAACGGAACGCCGAGACGTTCATCAGCAGGTTGGGGGAACCCGTGCCCGGGTCGGTCACCACTCCGGTGGTTGCTGAGGAGGTCAGCGCCTCTGCGACCTGCGATGGGGTGGCGGTGGGGTAGTCCGCCAAGTAGAGCGCGGCTTCTCCGGCCACGTGCGGGGACGCCATCGAGGTGCCGGAGAGGGTGTTGGTGGCGGTGTCACCGGTGTACCACGCCGACTTGATGCCTGTCCCGGGCGCGAAAATGTCCACCGCGCTGCCGTAGTTGGAGAAGCCGGAGCGGGCGTCGCCGCTGGTGGTGGAGCCGACGGTGAGGGCCTCGGCCACGCGGGCCGGGGACGAGTTGGCGGCATCCCTGTTCTCGTTGCCCGCCGCCACGGCGTAGGTGACGCCGGAGGCTATGGAGTTGCGGACAGCGGTGTCCAGCGCCGGGTCGACACCGCCGCCGAGACTCATGTTCGCCACCGCGGGCTTGACAGCGTTGGCGGTCACCCAGTCCACGCCCGCAATGACGCCGGAGGTGGCGCCGGAGCCATTGTTGTCGAGCACGCGTACCGCGACGATCTTGGCATCCTTGGCCACACCGTACGACGAGCCCGCGACCGTGCCGGCGACGTGCGTGCCATGGCCGTTGCCGTCCGCGGCGATGTTGTCGCCGTCCACCGCGTCGTACCCGTAGCTGGCGCGGCCACCGAAGTCCTCGTGGCTGATACGCACACCGGTGTCGATGATGTAGGCCGTGACTCCGCTGCCCGCCGTACCCGGGTAGGTGTAACTGCTGTCGAGCGGCAGGGCCCGCTGATCGACCCGGTCCAGCCCCCAGGAGGGCGGGTTGGGCTGAGTGCCGGTCGGGTCGGTGCCGGTCGCTTTGACGACCCGGTCCTGCACGACGGACTCCACGGCCGGATCGGCGGCGAACCGCCTGGCCTGCTTCTCCGTCAGCTCGACGGCATAGCCGTTGAGCGCCTTTTTGTAGGTCCTCTTGACCTTGGCATCGTACTTGGCGGCCAGCGCCTTGCCCTTGAGCGAGTCGGCGTCGGCTCCTTGGCCGAGGATCACGATGTACCGATCCTTGATGACACCGGGTACACCCGCGTTCTCGATCGTGCCTTCGGCCTGGCTCGCCGCCGACGCGGGCAACGCCGGAACGACACCAAGCATCAGGGCCGCGACGGTGACCGCGGCCGCGCCCGCGAGGCTACGCCGGGCACGTGACATGACCGTCGTGGTCAACGCGACCGGACCCGATCTGAGGCGGGATGGTCGCGCGGAAGGGGGATGAGACATATACAGCTCTCCTACGGGGTGCATGCAACCCCAAATAGTGAATTCTTCATCAGGCAGACATCGGCCCAGTCGCACCTCTTCAGCTGCGACTCGTTTCCGCAGCCCAGCGCACTGGCTACAGACTGGATTCCATGACAATGGATCACCCGAACGAGCACGGCACGTTCCAGCCTCGGGGCGGCACTCGGAAGGACGAGAGGTTCAACAGAGCACGGTGCACGAGACTTTGTCCGTCCCCTCTGTCGGATTGACAGGTTCACGCGGAACTTACGGCCGACGGCACAGCTCCGTCATCGGTTGAACGTCGGGATGATCCCAGCGCGAGCCCGACGAATGTCGAATCGCGGTCGTGTTCACGGCAGACGGTGTCCCAGGGGCATGAAACTGGCGACCTCGCGTAATCGGGAGTCGCGTATTCCCCAACTGTTGGGGGGCAGCTCGACTTTCGACGTTTTCGTTGATCGTCGTGGGGCGCTGGTGTGGGTGATGGGGCCTGATCTGGCAGCGCGGGGCTGGGCAGCAGAGAAGCATCGGCGGTGCTTGCGTCACCTGCTGTGAGGGGACCTGCCGATGCTTCCGGACT
>NZ_JBSFYR010000154.1:0-10328 GCF_053599875.1 Streptomyces sp. NPDC005151
CGCCCGGAGGTGAAAGCGGACGACCAGTGCGCCCAAGACCGTTCGGGGCGCGCCAGTGCGCGGACTCACTTCCGCTCACTGCCAAGGAACGGTACTCCACAGGGAGTACGTGTGATCACCACGCCCGGCTGACGCCGCCGTCGATGCCCGCGGTCTAGCGTTGCCGCTATGGAAGAGCAGCGCTCACACGGAAGCGGCGCTCCCCCCTGGGAGCAGGGCGGACCGCCGCAGCGGCGGCCCTGGGCGCACGCGGGCCCAGAGGGCCCCCGGGGGCCTTGGGGCCCCTGGGGACACGACGGACCGCCGCGCTGGCTGACGGGGATGCGCGAGCGGTCCGCCGCCCGGCTGCCCTGGCCATCCACCATCCTCCTCGGCGCAATTGTCATGATCGGCTCTTCCGTCGCGGCCCGCGGTCAGCTCGATGAGCGCGCCCCGTTGGACCTCTTCGCCCGGGTGCTGCTCTTCATCGCCGTCGCCGTACTCCTGCTGCGCCACCGCCACCCCGTCCTGGCGGTCTTCGGCAGTGCGGCCGCGGCCATGGTCTATCTGGGCGCCGGGTATCCGTACGGCCCGGTTTTCCTGGCGGTCGCCGTCGGCTGCTTCAGCGCGGTTGTCGCAGGGCACCGGCGGGCGGCCTGGGCAGCCGTGGGAATGGTGTGGCTGGGGCACCTGCTGATGGCGCACTGGCTCTACCGCTGGCTGCCGCCGAGCGGCGACTCGGCTGCGCCCTGGGGGCAGGAACTGGGCGTTGCCGCCTGGGTGGTGGCGATCGTCGCGGCAGCGGAGTTCGTACGCGTACGCCGCGAGCAGTGGGCCGCCCAGCGTGCCCAACGGGAGGCCGCCGAGAAGCGACGGGCCGACGAGGAGCGGCTCCGGATGGCCCGGGAGCTCCATGACGTGCTCGCCCACAGCATCTCCGTCATCAATGTCCAGGCAGGCGTCGGACTCGCGCTGCTCGACTCCGACCCGGAGCAGGCCCGGACCGCCCTCACCACGATCAAGGCGGCCAGCAAGGAGGCGCTCGGCGAGGTCCGTCAGGTCCTCGACACGCTCCGTACCCCGGGAGACGCCCCCAGGGCCCCGGCCCCCGGGCTCGACCGGCTGCCCGAGCTGGTCGACCAGGCGGCGAGCGCCGGACTGACCGTCACGGTGGAGACGGAAGGCGTACGTGGCGCCGTCCCGCCCGGAACGGATCTGGCCGCCTTCCGGATAGTGCAGGAGGCGCTGACGAACGTGGTCCGGCATTCGGGCTCGCGCACCGCACGGGTCCGGATCGGTTACGGGACCGGCCGCGTACGGCTCCGTATCGACGACGACGGCCCCGTCACCGGCAGCGAGGCGGGCGGCAGCGGCAACGGGCTGGCCGGCATGCGGGAGCGGGCCGCCGCACTGGGCGGCACGATCGAGGCGGGACCGCGGGCCGACGGCGGTTTCCGAGTGCGGGCCGAGCTTCCCCTGCACTCGGCTTCGGACAGGGACTCGGCGTCGAGCGTGGATTCCACGTCGATCATGGACACTGTGCAGGACACGACGGAGGAGAGACCGTGATCCGCGTACTGCTCGCCGATGACCAGCTGCTGGTCCGCGCAGGATTCCGCGCCCTGCTGGACGCCCAGCCGGACATCGAGGTGGCGGGGGAGGCCGCCGACGGGGCGGAAGCCGTGCGTCTGGTGCGCGAACTGCGCCCGGATACCGTGCTGATGGACATCCGCATGCCGCATCTCGACGGTCTCGTCGCGACCCGCACCATCACCGGCGACCCCGAGCTGAACGACGTCAAGGTGGTCATGCTCACCACCTTCGAGCTCGACGAGTACGTCTTCGAGGCGATCCGGTCCGGCGCCTCCGGTTTTCTGGTCAAGGACACCGAACCGGAGGAGCTTCTGCGGGCGGTACGGGCCGTGGTGGCCGGTGACGCCCTGCTCTCGCCGGGGGTGACGCGCCGCCTGATCGCCGAGTTCGCGGCCCGTTCCAAGGAGCCCGCGGCCGCGGCCGGCCTGGGTGAACTGACCGAACGGGAAAGGGAAGTGATGGCACTGGTCGGCATCGGTCTGTCCAACGAGGAGATCGCCCGCCGGCTGGTCGTCAGCCCGCTCACCGCCAAGACCCATGTCAGCCGCGCCATGGTGAAGCTGGGCGCACGCGACCGGGCCCAACTGGTCGTACTCGCCTATGAGTCGGGCCTCGTACGTCCCGGCTGGCTCGGCTGAGACGGAGCCTGCGGGCGGAGCGCACCCATAGGGCGACCGCGCCCCCGGCGGGGGAATCCCCACAACACATCGACGAGGCGGGCGACGAAGACGACGGCCGAGACGACGGCCCCGCTCAGGAGCACCACTCGTTCCGCCGCGCGCGACAGATCGAGGCAGACGGTGGGCGCGGCGACGGCGATGAACGCGGCCGCGGCCAGAACAGCGCCGCTGACCAGGGCGAAGGCGATCTCGACGGTCATCGCGTCCCGGTCTTCCTGACTTCGTCGCCCCATGTCCGAAGTGTCACAGGGGCGGTGGGCTGCGGGCAAGGGTGCCTCGCCGCCCACCGCCCGTTCCCCCGCGCCGTTGGATGGTGAGGACAGTGCATGCGTATGCATTGAATGCAAGTGCATTTAATTCCGATGCAACAAACGGCCTCTTCTCTGCTAACGTGCGGACATGGCTGCGAACAAGCCCGAGCACGTGCTCGTCGACGAATGGCGGGACATCCTTGCGCTGCACGCCAGGACGTTGTGCGAACTCGATCGCGAGCTGCATCGGCACGGCCTCGGCGCCAGTGACTTCGAGGTGCTCGACGTCCTCGCGGAGGGTGCGTCGGAGGACAGCGGCGCCGCCTATCGCGTACAGGAGCTGGCGTCCCGGGTCCATCTCAGCCAGAGTGCACTGTCGCGACTGGTCGCACGGCTGGAGAAGGACGATCTCGTCTGCCGCGGGATGTGCAGCGAGGACCGCCGCGGCGTCCGGGTCGAGCTGACGGCCAAGGGCCGGGCGCGCTATGCCGAGGTGAAGCCGTTGCAGCGTTCGGTGCTCGCCCGGATGCTGAACGGCGCGACCGGCTGAGTGGGGTGCGGACCACGGCGGAGGTGGTCCGCGCCTGCCCGCACGCCGGTCAGGACCAGATGATCCCCGAGTTCTCGCACCACAGGCGTGCGAGCCCCCGGTCGCCCGATACCGTGACCGCCGTGAGCGGCTGCCGATTCCAGAGCGTGAGATAGAGCCCTCGGCCGTTCCGCTCAACTCGCAGTCCACAAACCCCTCTTCGGGGCCTGCCCCCGTGGTGCGGACGGCCTGCGGCGGCTCCGCCGAGAGTCGCACGGTCCACGCGGCGTCCGTGTCCGTGGCGAGCACCCGCACTCTTGGTTCATGTCACCGCGCTGGGAACGAGGCGGGCAGCAGCCGCACTGGAGCGAGCGTCTTTGGGTCGGGCAGCTCAGCGTCGGCCAGATCGATCAGATCCCTGCCGTCGGGGCCGGAGTAGCGGCGCAGTTCGGCGTGCATCTCCGCGACGACCTCGCCCAGGCGGGTCAGTCCGCACCAGGCCTGGACGTCCTTCACCCCGGCCGGGCCGAAGGCGGCCAGATAGCGGCGGATCAGCTCCTTGGCCGAATCCTTGGCGGCAGTCGCCATCGGCTGTCCCAGCCAGACCTCGGCGGGCGTGACCGAGACCGCCGACCGGTTGCCCCAGGAGCCCCATGCGCCAGTTGCCGCGCCATGGACGAGGGGGGTGCGCAGTTCCACCTGCCCGGCCAGAATCCGCCCGTCGTGTCCCGGATGGCGTTCGGCCAGCCGCCGGGCCAGCTCCTTGCGCGACAGCGTCCCTCCCGCGAGCAGGTCGAGTCCCTCGGCCACCAAGGACGCCGCGTCCAGGCCTGTGCTGTTCCGGGTGAAGTGGGGCGAGCCGGCCGTGCGGTCGAGCACGGGCTGCAGCAGCGGCCGCAGCCGACGGAAGTCGTTGGCCGCGGCGAGGTGCTGGGTACTGCGGAGCAGACCACCTGCCGGTCCTCCAGCAGTGCGGTGAGCTCGGACTGCGTGAACGCGTGGATCCTGCTCCACAGCCCGACATAGGCCCAGTTGGGCTCCTGCGCCTGCAGCGCGACGAGTCGCCCGATCACCTCCAGCGGGGCGTGATCGGTGCGGGCCAGCAGGAACTGGCGGTCCATCAGCGCTCTGTTCAGTGCCCGGAGGGAGAGTGTGGTCACGACAGCCGCACCGAGACATTGCCCTGGTAGGAGCCCTGCAGCAGGGAGAGGAACGCCTGCGGCACGTCCTCGATCCCGCCCTCGACGACTGTCTGCGGGTAGACGAAGCGGCCCTCGCCCAGCCAGCTGCTGAAGTGCTCGCGCCAGGCCGCGATCTGATCGGGCGTGTGGTAGCAGGAGAACGGCAGCAGCTCGACGCCCTTGGCCTCGGCCGCCGCGCGGTCGGGCTGCGGAAAGCGCTGCGCCGCGTCGCCGAGCTGGCTGGACAGTGAGCCGCAGAGGGCGAAGCGTGCTCCGGGCCGGGCCGCCTGGAGCGCGCCCTGATACTGCTCGCCGCCCACGATGTCGAAGAAGACCGAGATGCCTTCGGGTGCGAGTTCCCCCAGCCGTTCGGCCGCGGAGCCGTCGTGGTAGTCGAAGGCGGCGTCGTAGCCGAGCTCGTTCACCAAGTAGTCGGCCTTCGCCGGGCTGCCGGCGCTGCCGATCACCCGCGCCGCGCCAAGGCACTTGGCGATCTGCCCGGCCAGCGAGCCAACCCCGCCCGCCGCGCCGGAGACAAAGACCACGTCGCCTTCGCCTACGGCCGCTACCTCGGCCATCCCGTAGTAGGCGGTCGGGCCCTGGCCGAGATAGTAGCCGGGGTCGGCGAAGAGCTCGCGGTTGAGCTTGAGGTACGAGCCGGCCGGGCCGGCCGAGTACTCGCTCCAGCCGGTCATCGACTGGACCAGGTCGCCGACCTCGAGTTCGGGGCTGTCGGATCGGACCACGGTGCCGATGGCGGCCACCCCTACCCGCTGCCCCGGCTGCCAGGCCGGGACCGGGATAGTGCAGTCGGCCCGCATCAGCTCCAGGTAGGTCGCGGCGAGCCCGATCTGGTCGGTGCGTACCAGGACCTCGCCGTCCACCTCGGTCTTGGCGACGGTGAAATGGTCGAGCGTGGGGGTGCCGGTGATCTGGGCAGTCAGCTGGATCTCACGGGTGATCATTTTTCTGTCCTTACCTCGGGTGTGGCCGTCGAGATCGACTCTAGGGAGGCTTCCGGCCAATTTCTGACCGGAAGCCGAGGCAGGATGTCGGCATGGCGAACACCAGCTCACGGACCCTCAGACTGCTCTCGCTGCTGCAGACCCACCGGCACTGGTCCGGCCTGGAACTGGCCGACCGGCTCGGGGTCTCCGAGCGGACGCTGCGCCGCGATGTTGAGCGGCTGCGCGAGCTCGGCTACCCGGTCAGCGCGGCCCGGGGCACCGACGGCGGCTACCAGCTCGCGCCCGGCGCCGTCCTGCCGCCGCTGCTGCTGGACGACGAGGAGGCGGTGGCCCTCGCGGTGGGCATCGGCGACGCGGCGCAGAGCGGGATCGCGGGGTTGGAGACAGCGTCGCTGCGCGCACTCACCAAGGTGGTGCGGGTCCTGCCGCCCCGGCTGCGGGCCAGGGTGGACGCCCTGCGCGCGATGACCCTCTCCGCTGTCGTGTCCGGGCCCGTCGTCGCAGCGGGGGTGCTCACCGCGGTCGCCCAGGCTTGCCGGGACGAGGAGCGGCTGCGGTTCGGCTACACGGCCAGGGGCTCCGCACCCACTGAGCGCGAGGTCGAGCCGCACCGCGTCGTCGCACTCGGCGGACGCTGGTACCTGGTGGCCTACGACCTGGGTCGGCACGACTGGCGCAGTTTCCGCCTAGACCGGCTGACCGAGCCGACGGCGACCGGCACGCGCTTCCGGCCGCGCCTGCTCCCGGCCGAGGACGCCGTGGCCTTCGTCCAGGCAGCGAGCGGGGCCCCGGCTCCGTACACGGTCGAGGTCCTTGTGCACGCGCCCTCCTCGCGGGTGCGGCAGGTGGTCGGCCGCTGGGGCACGATCGAACCGCTCGACCAGGACAGCTGCCGGCTCACCATGACCTCGACCTCCCTCGACTGGCCGACCCAGGCGCTGGGCAACGTGGGCGCCGAGTTCGAGGTCCTGGGGCCGCCGGAGTTTGCCGCGCACGTCCAGGAGTGGGGCGCCCGCTTCATCCGGGCCACCCGCGCACCCGCATGACCTTCCTCGCCGTGGCACCGCGACGGTGACGCGACGTTCGTGGCAGCCGGCGAGGCAGTGGAAAGGCGTTCTGCCAGGCGTAGGAGGGCTTGAAAATCGGTCGGTCAGCCATGAAGTACGGACAGGGATAGGCCTCCCCGATGATCACAGCACGTCGCAACTCCGTGAGCGCCAAGACCTGTGCCTGGTTTGCTGCCGGGCGCGCCCCGCGCCAATCTGCAAGACCTCTAAATATCGGCGGAACGTCTTCAACGACGACATGCTGACGCGCTGCGAAGAGATCATGCGGAACGTCTGCACCGACTTCGGTGCGGACCTGATCGAGTTCAACGGCGAAG
The DNA here is from genome assembly GCF_053599875.1 of Streptomyces sp. NPDC005151. NCBI lineage: Bacteria > Bacillati > Actinomycetota > Actinomycetes > Kitasatosporales > Streptomycetaceae > Streptomyces > Streptomyces sp. NPDC005151. Next base: position 6,566 of record NZ_JBSFYR010000154.1, read on the forward strand.
AGGACCACGTCCATCTGCTGGTGCACTATCCGCCGAAAGTCGCCCTGTCGAACCTGGTGAACAGTCTCAAGGGCGTCTCCTCGCGCTACCTGCGCGCCGAGTTCACCGGCCGCGTGAACCGGGCCACCATGCACGGCCGCTTCTGGTCCGGCTCCTACTTCGCCGGATCCTGCGGCGGCGCACCACTCCAAGTGGTCAAGGACTACATCGAAAACCAGAAGCGCCCTGGCCAAGGCTCAAGCATTCCGGAGTGATGTTGCGACGCTCCGCGCCGCAGGTTTCAGGATCGGATTCCCTCCCCTCCCGAAGACGGGGGATTCCCTCCGAAGAACAGGGATGGTGCCTCCGGGGAGCGGGACCTGCCTGAGTACACCTGCTCAATCGGGCATCAGTACGTGAGACGTGCGTACGTCGATCAGGCGCGGGTCATCGCATGGCGAGCCGCATGGCCCAGTACGGACGCCGCGCCCGCCAGCACCGCCACCGTCGTCAGAGCGACGGGCAGCGAGGACCAGTCGGCCAGGAACCCGATCGCGGGCGGCCCCAGCAGCATCCCCCCGTAGCCGATCGTCGACGCGACGGCCACTCCGCTCGGACCGGCCAGCTCGCCGGCCCGGCCGACGGCGACGGGGAAGATGTTGGCCAGCCCGAGACCGGCGACGGCGAAGCCGAGCAGGGCGAGCCAGGCGGTCGGGGCGAGCGAGCCGAGGAGCATGCCGGCCGCACCGGTGGCGCCGCCCGTGACGAGCGTGCGGGTCTGCCCGAGTCGTTCCAGCAGCGCGGTGCCGGTGAGTCGGCCCGCGGTCATGGCCAGGGCGAACAGGGAGTATCCGGCGGCGGCGATGCCCGGGCTGGCATGCAGGTCCTGTTCCAGGTGGAGCGCGCTCCAGTCGGCCAGTGCGCCTTCCCCGTACGCGGTGCAGAGCGCGATCACGCCGAACAGCAGCACCGCGTTGCGGGCGCGCCCGGTCATGCGGCGCGGCTGTTCGGTGCGGTCGGCCACGGATACGGTTCGGGGCGCCCGGTGCCGCAGCAGGGTCGGTCCGGCGGCGGCGGTGACGAGCAGTCCGACCCCGGTCAGGACGGAGAGATGGGTGGCGGGGGAGAGCCCGCCGGCGACCAGTCCGCCGAGGCCGGCGCCGAGCATGCCGCCGAGGCTGAACGCGGCGTGGAAGCTGGGCATCACGGGGCGCCGCAGACCGGCGACGAGATCGACCGCGGCGCTGTTCATCGCCACGTTCATCGCACCGTACGCCGCACCGAAGACCAGCAGCACCGAACCGAGCGCGAGCGCCGAATGTGTCTGCGCGGGCAGGGCGATGGCGAGTGAGAGGAGCACTCCGCAGACCACGGTCACGGGGTGGCTGCCGAACCGTCGGCAGAGCCCGCCGGCGAGCATCATGGTGATGACCGCCCCGGCGGAGACGCCGAGCAGTGCGAGGCCGAGGGTGGAGGCGGAGGCGCCGGTCTGGTGCTTGATGGCCGGGATGCGGACCACCCAGCCGGCGAAGAGGAAACCGTCGAGGGCGAAGAACACGGTCAGTGCGGTACGGAGGCGGGCCGACGAGGGTGGGGCGGTGTCTCCGCCTGGTCCCCCCGGTAGGGCCGTCCGCAGTTTGTTTAGTTGCGGCACAAATTCAGCATAGGGGCCCACGGACAACAGACGCAAGACGGTCTCCCGCCGGAGCGGGCAGCGGCATCCGGCCCGGCGGCGCAGGGCGGCCTCCGTGACCGGAAGCCGGCAGAAGTCCGCCACCAGAGCGTCGGCAGCGGCTCCGGATCGTGGGAGACTCGGCCCCATGAACGGCAAGGCGACCACCACCCGGACGAAGTTGGAGAGGGGCCGGAGCGCGCTCGGACCCGCGCTGGAGCTGGTCCACACCGGACGCGCGCCCACCCGCGCCGTGCTCACCTCCGAGCTCGGCGTCACCCGCGCGACCGCCGGCGCGGTCGCCGCGGAGCTGGCGGCGCTCGGCCTCATCCGCGTCGACTCCAGCCCCGGTTCCGCAGCCGGCTCACAGGGCCGCCCCTCGCACCGGCTGGCCGTCCGGGAGTCCGGTCCGGTCGCCATCGCCGCGCAGGTGCATGCCGACGGGTTCCGCGCCGCGCTGGTCGGGCTCGGCGGGCGGCTCGTCGCGACCGCCCCCGGCTGTGTCACGGTCACATCGGATCCGGCGCAGGTCGTGGGCGAAGTCGTCGACGCATGTGCCCGGTTGCTGCGCGACAGCGGACTGCGCTGCGTCGGCGCGGGACTCGCCGTCCCCTCCGCCGTGGCCGAACCGGAGGGCACCGCGCTCAACCCGCTGCACATCGCCTGGCCGGCAGGCGCCCCGGTCCGCGAGATCTTCGCCACGTGTGTACGGGAAGCAGGCATCCCCGGCCCCGCGTTCACCGGCAACGATGTCAACCTCGCCGCGCTCGCCGAACACCGGCACGGCGCCGGCCGCGGGGCCCAGCACCTGCTCTGCGTGGCCACGGGTCACCGTGGCGTCGGCGGTGCCCTTGTCCTCGACGGCCGCCTGCACACCGGCAGTTCGGGTCTGGCCCTAGAGGTCGGCCATCTCACCGTGAACCCGGAAGGGCGTCCCTGCTACTGCGGCGGGCGCGGCTGCCTCGACGTCGAAACCGACCCGCTCGCCTTCCTGACCGCCGCCCGCCGGGAACCGGGCCCCGAGGAATCCCTGCTCAAGCAGGCGAGCGACCTGCTGCGTACGGAGTACGAGGACGCAGCGGTACGGAACGCGGCCGAGGAACTCATCGACCGGCTCGGCCTCGGCCTGGCCGGCCTGGTCAACATCCTCAACCCGGACCGCATCATCCTCGGCGGGCTGCACCGTGCACTGCTCGACGCAGACCCGGAGCGACTGCGCGCGGTGGTCGCAGACCGCAGCCTCTGGGGGCGCAGCGGCAGCGTGCCGATCCTGCCCTGCACCCTCGACTACAACAGCCTCGTGGGCGCGGCGGAACTGGCTTGGCAGCCCGTCCTCGACGATCCGCTGACCGCACTCGCCTGAACCGGCGGGTGAGGTCCGGCGCCGCTACCGCGTGGCCTCCGGGACGAGAGCGAAGGCCTCGATCTCCAGCAGCAGTTCGGGGCGGAACAGCGCAGCGACCTGGACGGCGGAGCTTGCGGGCAGGCGTTCGGAGTCGATGTACGCGTCACGTACCGTGCGGACGGCGGGCAGATGGGCGATGTCGGTCACGTAGTAGGTGAGCTTGACGATGTCGTCGAAGGACGCACCGGCGGCCGCCAGGCAACGACGCAGGTTCTCGAACACCTGCCGTGCCTGCGCAGCGGCATCACCCGCTCCCACGACGCGTCCGTTCGCGTCGAGAGCCACCTGCCCGGAGACGGCGACGAGCCGGCCGGAGCCGGTGACGACGTGGGTGTACCCGACTCCCGGGGTGACGCCCTCCGGAGCCGTGATGTGTGTGAGATGCGTGTTGTCCATGGTGGCATCCTCACCCGCAGAATGACGCGGTACACGTCCCGCACACAGACGTTGTGAACGGTGGCGGCCACGATGACAGCGGCGCAGAGAGCGGCGGTCGGCACCGACTGACGGAATGAGCGGATCCTGCAGTCCTTGCTGACACTGCCGATGCGCGCTTGTCGGCGTGCATCGCCTTGTTGCCGAGGCCTCGGACTGCGCCCCGTCACTGCGAACTGTGCGACATCCCTTGTGTTCCCCTGAGCCCCGGAGAGAGTCCAGCCCGCTGGCCAGTGGGTTCGTCTCTCCCTCGGCAGCCTGGTATCCAGTGA
>NZ_JBSFYR010000155.1:0-10070 GCF_053599875.1 Streptomyces sp. NPDC005151
CGGCCCGTTCACGGACTTCCTTCGGGTATGGCTTCGACATAACGATCCCGATCCTTCCAAGAGATCGAGCCTCGGTCAAACCCGGAACGATTCACTGCTTTGGGTGAATGCATACGTGATCAACGATGACCTGCCCAACGCCTGCCACGACCTGCGGAGGAATAGCTTCCCGCCGGAGGTGGCGTGCGCTTCCATGGACGGAACGCTCACCGGCGCGAACGCTGGGTGGATCGAGGCTCTGTTTTTCGCCTCGCTCATGGTGTCAGTGATGTTCACGACCATGGCACTGGTAATAGTCACGATCGTTCGCAAGAGGTGACTCGCGCGCCCGGATCTCCGAACTGCGTAACTGACCTAACGCTGTGAGCTGCGCCGAGCCGTCAACAGTCGATAGAGGCCCATAACCGTGTCACCCTCTGAACGGTCTTGAATACCGTCGTGGCAGCGATGTCACCGTGGGTTCAAATCCCACACCCACCGCAGGTGAACGACCCTTGACCAGTTGAATTGGTCGGGGGCCGTTCTCATGTGGGCTGTCCGCCGATCGCTGTTGTTCCCCGTGGGTTCCCGGCCGATCGGGCACGGAAGGGGCACGGCCACCTCGGCCGATGGCCGCACGGATGCGCAGCGCGGCGGCGTCAGCGTTCTTCCCGTGAACTTTCCAGCCCCTGCGGTTGCTTCGTTGCTCGCCGACGCCGATGCCAGCGGTCCGACAGTTCCCCTGTTGCAACGGAAGCCGCAGCCATAACCGCACATGTTGACCAACTTTTGCGATCTCTAATGGTCCTACCCATAAGCCAGAAGGAGCCCGTTGCCAGGCCCCACCAGGTGGCATACCAGGCCCCGGCCTCGTGGGCGTGATCTTTGACGCCGGTCCTAGCCGACCAGGCGGCGGCACCAGTCCAGGGGAGTAACGGTGATGGCCCGGCCAGGGTCATGGTCCCACTCGGCGTTGAGGCCGGCTGCTTCGAGGGCGGCCACGACCTCGTAGCCGATGACTGCGGTGGTCTCGGACGAGCCGTCGAAGCCACCGTAGAGAAGCATCAGTCCGTGGCCGGCTGCTGCGGAGTCCGTGCACTGGGTGTGGAAGTAGACGAAGCCGCGGCCGTCGGGCCCGCCTTCGCCGCCGATCTCGGACTGGCCGCAGTTGCGGCAGCAGGTGAAGTTCTCGCGGGCGGTGATACCGGCCTCCTGGAGGGCGGTGAACGCGCGGGTGAGCCGCTCAGGGTCGGTCTCGCCCTGCCATGTGGCCTGCTCCGCTACGCGCTCCAGCCACATCCGGTCGGCCAGCGCCTCCGCCTGCTCGCGCGAGACGGGCCGACGGTCCTCGGTGACCAGGTACTCCTCAGCGAGCTCGGCCAGCTCGGCGCGGGAGGCGTAGCCGCCAACCAGCACCTCGCGTACGCGCTTCTCCAACTCCCCGCGCTCGTCTTCGTCGAGGTCGAGCAGCGGCACCTCGCGGGTGGAGCCCATGTCCAACAGAGACCAAGCCAGACCAGCGTCCCAACCGTCCTCCTGGCGAGCCCAGCCGGTAAGCGCCGCAATCACGACCTCGGGACTGTCTGCCATCGCCTGGAAGTGCCGGTCGGCGGCACCGTCGCGGTGCTCCAGTGTGTAGTCACCACCGGCCTTGTGCCAGATCTGGGCGAAGACGTCCGGCAGGTCGGGTATCCGCTGGAGCACCAGGAACCGATCACCGTCACCGCCCATACGCCGGACCAGCCCGGCCAGCTCCCCTTCGGACACACGGACGTGCCGCTCCCAGTTCTCCGTCTTCACCACGATCTCGAGCATGCGCAGACTTTGACACATCCGTCTGACAGCAGCCCTCATGGGATTCGCGACGCAACTGCACTGCGACAGCTAGGCCGATTCGTTTGGATCACTCCCGCTGGCCGAGGTTGTCGTTGATGATGTCCGTGTGACCAACCGCATCAGCGCTCTGATCTCGGCCTTCGGTGTTCTTGCCAGCATGTTGCTGCTCGTCGTTGCCGTTCGTGAGTACCGCCCCGGGGCATCGGCCCTCTGGATCGGGGCTGGAGCTGTGATCTTCCTCAGTGCCTTGTACACGTTCGTGCGGGACGTGCGGCGGCTCCGCACGGGGCCGACGACCTGACGAGCGGCGCCAGTTCCGACCGACGCCTCCCGTCGTCGTCCATGTGTGCCGTTGACTGGCTCTGTTCACCAGAACGGACAGCGAATGTTCACCACTTCGGGAGGCGCATGAGCTGGCCGCGGGAATCGAACTGCTTACCATTTGCGACAGCATCCGGAAGCCGGCCCAAGCCCATGAGCCGTCGCCTGCCGACGCTCGAACGCTCGAGGCCTCCGCGGTCCATCAGGTGGTCACGGGCAGCCCTGGTTCTGTCCACCGTCGAGGACGGCCACAAGGTCCTCAAGGATCCCAACGAACTCCGCAGTCGGAATCTCCACCACGAAGACCTTGCCCGCATGCTCGGGATGCTTGATCAGGTGTTCCTCACGCCAGAACTGCAGCGTGATGACCAAGCAGTCCCCGTCGCGGAAGAGGTGGACGGTCACGTTGTCGGTCGGGGGACCCCAGTCCAGGGCCCCGAACCGGCTGCGAAACTCGTAGTCGGCTTCGGTCTCATCGTCAGCCCCGGCACGGAGCATGAGACGCCGGTGTGTGGCTTCCGGAGACAGGCCGTCGAACGTTACGGGAGAGCCGTTACCGGAGCGCAGCCAGGCAGTCGTATCCAGCACGGCGCGGCGGAACTGCTTGATGAATGCCATGTTGTCGTCGCAGGTCAGCCACTGTCCCGCAGCCCACAGGTTCACCTGGCACAGCGCCTGGTCCCACTCGCCGACCTCGGCGGCGAACCTGTGCTTGTCTCCCAGAATTACGGTCACGCCGGACCCTCGCAGGCACAGCGCTGCATCCGCAAGCAGGTTCCGGCGCGGCAAAACCGCCCGCGTGACATCCTCAACCGCCGGCCGCCTGATCCGGCGGTCCCCTCCATGCGCAGCCACGGAGGACTGCGGATCCGGCTTCAACGGGACGCTGGACGTGCTGCCCAACATCGAACAGGCAGCGGCAGCAGCGCCTTCCGAAGTGGTGAACATCTGCTGCTCGTTCTCGTAGACAAAGCCAGTCCAGCACTTCGGCGAGTACGGGCAGCAGCTCGACGCCACCACGGCGGTCACCTACGGATGGCTGGGCTCGTACGCGCGCTCCACGTCGGGCGTCAGCGGCCTCAGCTACCTGGGCGCCCGTGCCTACGACCCGGCCCTCGGCCGGTTCCTGCAGACCGACCCGGTCTACGGCGCCAACGCCAACGCCTACGTCTACCCCGGCGACCCGGTCGGTTCGTACGACCTCGACGGCCGGGCGAAGGCCCGTAGCTGCGGCTTCTGGTGCAGCGTCTTCACGACGGGCATCGGAGCGCTCGTCGGCGCGGCGTGCGCGCCCTTCGCCGGGCCCGTCGTCTGCGGCGCGGTCGGCGGCGGCATCACCGGCTTCGCCCGCTACTGGTGGACCCACCACGGCGGCCACGGCTACACCATCAAGGGCGCCATCAAGGCCACCCTCGTCGGTGCTGCCATCGGCGGCTTCGGCGGATCGGCCGGAAAGCTCATCAAGAAGCTCGGCGGAAAGGTGTTCAAGGGCTGGGGTGATCGGCAGGCCATCAAGGACTGGGAGAAGTTCAAGAAGGCCATCAGTTAGGTGACCGTCAGCTCGACGACCACTGGCTAGGTCAACGGGTTTGCCGGCTTACGGAGGAGATACCTTCTGGAAGCCGACCGGCCCGGCCGTATCCCTGAACGAGCCGTATCCCTGGACGAACGGAAGTACGAAGGTGCAGTCGTTGATCAAGTACTGGTCGGCGGTGGTCCGCCGCGTCGCGCCCGTCGCCGGACTGACCGCCCTGGTGGTCGCCCCGCGTCGGGAACGGGAGCCATGAGTCAGGACGGGGGCTGGAGGACTGTGTCAATGACGTAGATGGTGGCGTTCGCGGCCTTGATGTTGCCGCAGACGATGTTCGCCTTGCCGTTGACCTTGAAGTCGGTGTCCGAGCCCGACGTGGTCAGTTTGCTGCCTTCCACCGTCGTGAAGGAGCCCTTGGAGAGTTCGTTCGGGGTGATCTGCTTGTCCACGACGTGGTAGGTCAGCACCTTCTTCAGCTGCCCCTGATTGCTGAGCAGCGAGGCAAGCTGCGACGCGGTCACCTTCTGGAAAGCCTGGTTGTTGGGAGCGAAGATGGTGACGTTGGGTTTCCCGTCGAGGGTGCCGCTCAGCCTTGCCCTGACCGCGGCTGAGACCAGCTGGCTGAGCTGTGGATATGCGGCCGCAGCCTCTACGACCTTGTCCTTGGCCGTGTTGGCCTTCTGGGAGAGCGCCGAACAGCCGGGACCGAACGTCCCCGACGGGCTGGGAGACGCATCCTGTGCGTGGCTCTGCGACGCCAGACCTCCAAGCGCGAGCGGGATGGCGACCACGGCTGCCGCGGTGGCCTTTGCTGTACGCATGCGGGTGAACCTCATCGCAACCTTCCTCCCGTGGAGGCGTGAACACTGCAGAGGTTTGGACTGCGGAAGTCTTCGTTTCCGCTCGGCGGGGTGGGGGCGGCTGCTGCGCCCGGCCTCGGGCCATCATCACCCGGCCACTCAGCCAGCGTATCCAGCAGGTGCCGGTGGCCGCATCTCGAAACCCGGACGCGGTGAACGCCCCGCCCTGCTGGACCCCGGCCTACCGGGTTCGCAGTATTGACGCCTTCAGGCGCTGCAGCCAGCGCCTGGGGACCGCGCGTGCGAGGCGATCCAACTGAGCTTCCCGGCCTCATGTGTGCGGGATCTGTCCCTCCCCTCGTAGCGTGGAGTCCGTGATTGCAGGGGAAGTTGGGATGTGGTGGCACGGGCGTGAACATGCGAAAGGGCCAGTTCGAGAGGATCAAGCCTCCGAACTGGCCCTTGGTGCTGTGCCCCCGGCAGGATTCCAACCTGCGACACCCGCTTTAGGAGCGAGGTGGGGTCAGTCGGGGCCTGACCTGTGGCACGCCCACTTCGGCGGAGACTCGCCGTCTCTACTACTGGTCGCCGTAGTTCCCCGTGAGTTGCCGCATGATCTGGCGCGGTTGTGGCACGGGGAACCCTCAGCTAAGACCGTGTGGCGGTCCCGCACCCCGCTTCGGCGGCCTCCCGCATGCGCGCGTCCATCGACGTGCTCCGGTCGTACGGGTCGACCTCGGGGCCGTCTCCCGAGCCCGTGGCCGCGCGCTCGGCGCTGAACTCGGGGGTGAAGTAACCGGTGAAGGTGTCACAGCCTCCGTTGGTGGTGTCCACCTTGTAGGAGACGAGGGAGAACGTCCCCGACTCGATGACCACCTTCGCCGGGTCGTCCCAGCTCATCACGACCTCGCGGCGCACGATGGTGCGCGCGACTTCGTCGCTTCCCGATGCAGCACGTACGACCGGATAGACGTACGTGACATCGGTGGTCACCTCGACCGCACCGCGCTTACCTTCCCGGTACGTGATCCGTCCTCGTGTCTTGACCACGTTCCCGATGAGCCGCACCTTCGATTTCGCGAACCGGCTGAACAGCAGCAGAGGATCGTTCTCCCGGCTGGGCGCGCGGAACGTGGTCGCCAGGTAGTCCTGGACATCCTGCTGATGCGGATTGATCAACGCGATCGCCTTCCTGGGCCGCTCCCCGCGCAGCACATCAGGATCCAGGCTGGACGCGACAAGGAAATCCCGGGTGCCATCGAGCGCCTGCGCGACCTGCTCCTTGCTCATCCAGCCGGCCGCCCGTGCCGCAGGAAGGCTGATCCCCGCCGTCCCGTCGGCCCACCGAGCCGCCGGCGACCCCATGAACGGCTGGTCCAATGTGGGCAGTTGAGCTGCCGCCACCGTCGTCGGCGGGTGATCCGGGGGCTCCGACTCCGCGGCGAGCGGGGCACTCTCGCCGCCTCCGCCTCCGAACCATCCAGCCACCCGCCCCGGATCCAGCGCCACGACCAGCAAGCCGACCGCGACCAGCAGACCGACCACGTACCAGCCCTTGCCCTGTCGGCGCCGGGCCGGTTGGTGAGTCCGCCACCCCTCCGGCGGGCCGGTCTCCTCCCGCATCCGCCGCGCCACCATCCGGGCCCGCGCCGACGGCTCCTCGGGCGCGCCCTGCGTCCCGGCCTCGGCCTCCCGCAGGAAGCGCTCCCACTCCTCGTCCGGCATGGACGCCCCGTCCTTGCCCACGACGCGTTCTCGTCCCTTCTGACACACCCGGTCCCGCCCAGGGCCGGTCGTTGTCCGTGCATCATCACACAGCTCAACCGCACCCTCGCGAACCCAAGTCCCGCATGACCAACGCTTGAACACCGCCGGCTCGAATCAAGCTCAGAGGATCGGCGGGCGCCCCAACCGGGTCATACGCCACACCGTGCGCCACTTCATCGGCTTGCGCGGGCTGCACGACGTCCGCATGCCCTCGATGAACCCGGCCCACCAAGCCTTCAGGCCGCTCAAGGGCCGGATGCGAGCCATGGTGAGGAGGGTCCACACGCCGAGATGGACCGGAACCAGGGGAATCGGAAGTCGTCGCCGGGCCAGCCACACCCGGTTCCGGGCGGTGAACCGGTAGTAGACCGCGGGCCGGGCCGGGGACGTCCTGGGGTGCTGGAGGACGAGTCCGGGTTCGTACAAGATCTTCCAGCCGTCGTCGAGCGCGCGCCAGGCCAGGTCGGACTCCTCGTGCCCGAAGAAGAACTGCGCCGGCCACAGGCCGATCTTGTTGAGCATCGGCATCGAGAAGGCGTGACCGCCTCCGAGGAACGCGGCTTAGCCCGTAGCTCTGATCGGATCGGTCAGCGGCGTTTTATACCAGCCGCTTCAAGACCCTTGAGGGGCGCGACTGGACGTGGATGGTTGCCGTGGTTGCGGTGTGCCGCAGCATTCCCGCACGCGGCCCGAGCGAAGAAGTTGAACATGTTTAATAGTGCTGGCAGGATGCCGAGCGCGTGATCGACGTCCGGTCGAACCGCTGTCATTCATGGTGTCGCGACGGGGGCCGGATCATGAAGACCAACTCGCCTGGCTCGGCATGGTGCCGGATCGCACCTCTCCTCGCCTGCCTGTTCGTGCTGGTGGGATGCAATCCGCACATGTACGACGAGGTGCCCGCAGTGCATGACGCGAAGCGCGCTGAGATCGTGGGTTCGTGGCTCTGCAGCGACGGCACCGAGGTCACTCTCCGGCCTGACGGAAAGGCTGTCATCCGTCTCCTGGACGGGGAGGAATTCGACTTCGACGACGGGTGGAGGCTGTCGGGCACGGGGGCATGGGAGCGGACGGACGAGCGCACCGGGTGGAACGACGGCCAGCATGTCCGGCTGACACTCACGTCGCGCACGGCATCGGCGACTCGTGCTCCGGATCCCGGTGAGCGTCTCGATGCGTTGGGCGAGCACGCGCCAGCACCCGAGACCTACACGTGGACGTTCGAGTTGCAGCGCGACAACAGGGAACAGTTGATGTTGTACTTCTTCTTCGGCGACCCTGACTCCCGCAGCGCCTATGTCTTGAAAAAAAGGCAGCCGTAGCCCACCCGGCCCTGCTGCGCAGCAACAGCCTCTGCGTAGACGTCACCAGAGGTCGGCGGAAGCGATCTCGAAAACCGTCGTGGCAGCGATGTCACCGTGGGTTCAAATCCCACACCCACCGCAGATGAACGGCCCCTGACCGGGTGAATCGGTCGGGGGCCGCTCTCGTCTGGCTCCGCCGTGGTTATCCGGTCCTGCCCGTGGTTCCCCGCTCGATCGGGCACGGGAGGGGCACGCAACATGACGCTGGGCCGGAGTGAGGCCTACAGCTTGTCGTCGCGTTCCAGGATCAGGCTGATCGAGCCGTCTTCGAGATTGATGCCGCTCTCAAGGTGCTCGTGGTAGCCGTCCCTGAGTTCGGGATCAGCGAGAGCCATGAGCCGCTCAGCCAGGTCCCGCAACCCTGCGGCATCAGCCGCAACGGTGATTTCGGTCGCTGAGCCGTACACCTTGATCCGGGGTTCATCCACGCGGCCACGCTACAGCGGGTCTTCACCACCCCCAACCCACCACTCACCCCAGCTCCCATCCCGTCCGCCTTCGACCCACACACCGTGGAGCGGTCGCGGTTCAGGGCGTCAAGGTGGAGCGCGCCACTGTACGAACGACCTTGACGCCCTGGGCCGTGACTGCTCGGCTCTGCCTGGGTCGAAGGTGGTCGGGATGGGAGCCCACGACGCTCGCCACGAATCCGCCGGCACTCGCGAACGGCGCCCCGTCCATCCCGGTGCCGTAGCGCCCCCGCCGGAGGCATGTCTTGAAGCCGCGGGCTTGGTTCTCGTCTCATGCCCTTCCGGGCCTATCTCTCGTGGGCGCGCGTCGGCGGCGGCAGCGCCGAGCGGGCCGAAGGCAGGAGCGCGGGCGCAGCCAGAGCCGGGTGCCTTGATGAGGTAGAGAAACCTGTAACAGCTCAGCTTGCCAAGGGCTGCGGGCTCGGCGTCTGGTCCGGGAGTGGTGAGTATGGAGCGTCTACTCAGCGTTGATCAGGTCGCCGAACTCCTCGGCGCTACTGTCCGGTTCCCCCGGCGGCTGATTGAGGAACGCCGGATCACCTTCGTCAAGGTCGGCCGACACGTTCGCATCCCGGAGAAGGCCGTCGCGGCCTTCGTTGAGGCCAACACCGTGGAGCCGGTGACGGTCCGGCGGACCGGACTGCGGAGGGCTGCCTGATGGCCAATAAGAAGGGCAACCGCCGGCGCTTTGGCTCGGTTCGGCAACTGCGGTCCGGCCGTCGGCAGGCTTGATACCGAGACCCTGCGACGGGACAGCTTCGCACTGCCGAGCAGACCTACGCGACCAAGACTGACGCAGACGTAGCGCTGACGCACATCGAGGCGGACATTTCGCGCGGCCAGTGGGAGGACCCGGACAAGGGAGCTGTCCTCTTCACCGAGTACGCCGATGCCTGGCTGCGGGACCGCAAGCTGCCCGACCGCAGCAGGGAACGGAACGAGGCAGTGATCCGGCTTCACATCACGCCGACGTTCGGTTCGGGATCGCTGGCCGATGTGACCACGTCCCGCGTCCGGGCCTGGCGCGGCAAGTTGCTCGCGTCCGGGGTGGGGGAGCCGACCGTCGTCAAGGCGTATCAGATCCTTCGCGCCATCATGAACACGGCCGTTGACGACGAGCTGATCCGTCGCAACCCCTGCCGGGTCAAGGGCGCCGACCGTTACGACGTGCCCGAGCGGCCGGTGTTGACCGTGGCGGAGGTGTACGCCGCTGCCGATGCCATCGCTCCCCGGTACCGGCTGCTCGTCCTGCTCGCCGCCTTCACCACACTGCGGTTCGGCGAGCTGGCCTCCCTGCGCCGCCGCGACATCGACACCGCCGGGCGGGTGGTCCTGGTGCAGCGGGCCCAGGCCGAGATGTAGAACGGCAGGCTCTTCGACAAGGCTCCGAAGTCGGCGGCGGCCGGCGTCCGCCCCGTCGCCTTCCCGGACGAGATCCTGGCCGACGTCATCGAGCACCTGGAGCGCTACGCGGGTGCCGGTCGCGACGGCCACGTCTTCCTCGGCCCCCAGGGCGGACAGCTGCGGCGCAGCAACTTCCGGGACGACTGGATCAAGGCGCGCAAGGAGGCGGGCATCGCCGCCGATGTCCACTTCCACGATCTGCGGCACACGGGAAACAACCTGGTCGCTGCCGCGGCGAGCACGCGTGAGCTGATGACGCGCATGGGACACAGCACCGCCCGTGCCGCGTTGATCTATCAGCACACCGCAGATCGGGACCGCGCGATCGCTGACCGGCTGGGAGCGATGATCCGCAAGCAGCAGGGAGACGCCGGGACGTAGTGGCACGTGTGTGGCACGGACGTGATCACGCGAAAGGGCCAGTTCGAGAGGATCAAGCCTCTGAACTGGCCCTTAGTGCTGTGCCCCCGGCAGGATTCGAACCTGCGACACCCGCTTTAGGACAAGGCCGTGAAGTTACGGCTGCGGGGCTGGTGGCAAGGGGTCTCGGTTGGGTGGAGTGCCGGACGTAGGAAGCGGAGCCCCGGTAGAACGACTT
>NZ_JBSFYR010000156.1:0-9967 GCF_053599875.1 Streptomyces sp. NPDC005151
AGATCGAGACCGTACTGCGGGCGCACCCGGAGGTGGCCCAGGCCGTGGTGATCGCCCGCGAGGACACACCCGGCGACAAGCGGCTGATCGCCTACATCGTCCTCACCGACGCTGGGGACGGCAGCGGTGTCAGGGAGTTCCTGGCGCGGCGGCTGCCTGATCACATGGCCCCGGCCGCCGTCGTGGCGCTGCCGGAACTGCCCCTGACGACGAACGGGAAGCTGGACCGCAAGGCGCTGCCCGCACCCGATTACGCGGCCGGCGCCGGAGCCGGGACCGCGCGTCCGGCCGCGAGGCGGAGCCTGGCCACCAGCCTGGAGACACTGATCGGCGAGGTGTTCGCCGAGGTTCTCGGGGTTCCGGAGGTCGGCGTCGATGACGACTTCTTCCAGCTCGGCGGGCATTCGCTGCTGGCGGTCACGCTGGTCACACGGTTGAAGGAGAGGGGCGTCGCCACTTCTGTCCGGAACGTGTTCGCCGGTCCGACCGTCGCGGGCATCGTCAGCCAGTTGAGCCTGGCGTCGCTGAACGACTCGCTCGGTAGGGTCCTGCCGATCCGCGCCGAGGGAGACCAGCCTCCGTTCTTCTTCATCCATCCCGCCTCCGGCCTGAGTTGGTGCTACCGGCCGCTGACGCGGTTCGTCCCGGACGGCATCCCGCTGTACGGGCTCCAGGCCGCGGGGATCGACGGCAGCGGCACACTGGCGGGCACCATCGAGGAATTGGCGGCGGAATACGTTGAACGGATCCGCGCCATCCAGCCGAATGGGCCCTACCACATGCTGGGCTTCTCCTTCGGTGGAATTCCCGTCCACGAAATAGCCGTGCAGTTGCAAGCCGCCGGAGAGACCGTCGGCGCACTGGTCGTCATGGACGCCTACCCGAGTCGGGTCGGCGGTGCGCCCGAGCGGCCCCACGGCGAAGGCGTCGAAAACGTCGAAAACGTCGATCCGGAGAGCCACCTGCGGGAGACCGCGGGCCGGTTCCGTGCGGAGGTGGGGGAGGCCATTGACGGAATCTCCGACGAGGAGCTGCTGCTCATGGCGAAGATCTTCCGCAACAACACCGCGCTCAGAAAGAGCCACGAGCCCGGTGTTTTCGACGGGGACATGCTGCTCTTCGTCGCCGAACTCAGCGACGAGATCGACCCGCCGGACGGCCGGAGGTGGGAGCCCTATGTGCGCGGCTCCCTTTCGCAGGTCGGCCTCCCGTGCCGGCACACCGACCTCATGCTCCCCGAAATGCTGGGCCAGGCATGGACGGCGATAGCCGAATGGCTGGAATCCAGGGACCAGTACAGGAACCAGTAAGAGTGCTGCCCGCGGCCCCCGGCAACGAGGACCGCGGGCAGTTACCCGGGGTTGATCTCCAGAATCGGCTCGTTCGACAGGCCCGAACCGTGCATGCGCCGCATGCCGCACGGCACCGCGTATTTCAGGCCGAATCGGCGCCGCGCACCTGCTCCTCGAACTTCATCCAGTTCTCGGCATACTGTCGCGCCAGGTCAGCCGTCACCTCGGTGAAGTGTTCCGGCAGTGCGGCCATGAGTTCGGGCCACTCCTTCATGACAATCGCGTTCTGCTGAAGGAGCCGCAGCAGTTCGCGGCCGAAGTCCGTCGTCGACTACTTCGTCTCCTCGCTGGGGTTCACGCAGGCGGCGGAGGAGGTGGGCGTCGACCGGAGCTCCGCGCTGCTGCGGCAGGGCACCGTACAGCTCATCGTCACCACCGGCCCGGCGACGTGGAAATTCCTCAGCTCGCACGACGAGTGGGGCGATCTCCTTCTCCTCCAGCTGTTCAGTTCGCCGCACGAGCGCAACACGCTGTTCTACGAGCTGATAGAGCGCCGCGGCTCCCGCGGCTTCGGCAGCGGGAACATCCACGCCTTGTACGAGGCGGTGGAGCGCGACCTGCTGGCCGCCGAATAGACCCGTATAAACCACGGCGGCAGTGGCCCGCGCAGCCCTGGGGCGCCCCTCCGCCGAGGGGCGCCCCAGAGGTTCGAGGTGCCTGCCGCGGGCTATTCCGTACGCAGGGCCGTGGCCGTACGGGTGCGGGCGGCCCAGGTGGCCGGCAGGAGGGCGCCGAGGATGGCGATCAGCAGGCCGCCCAGGGCGAGGGGGACGAATTGGGCGGCGTGGAAGACGTCGACGTCCACCGGGGGAATGCGGGTGCCGGCCGCGTCGCCCATGACGGGCAGGATGTAGTGGTGGAGGACGATCCCGATCGGGACGCCCAGCAGGCCGGCCACGGAGCCGATGCCGGCGACCGACGTGATCACCATGGCCACGGTCTGCCGTGGTGCCATCCCGAGCGCCTTGAGTACGCCGAGGCTGTGCACCCGTTCGCGGGTGTCGAGTACGACCGTGTTGAGTACGCCGAGGCCCGCCACGAGGATCAGCATCAAGGTGAGTGTCAGGGCGATCGCGTTCATCGCCACGATCGTCGAGCTGTTCTGGCTGGTATTGGACATCGCCGTCGCGCCCAGCGGACTCAGGGCGGTGTTGAGCGTTTTGATGTAGGAGGTCCGGTCGGTGCCGGACTTCAACTCGACGTAGAACCGCTCGACCCGCGGCTGGATGCCCACCGAGGTCAGCGTCCCCGCGTCCGTCAGGACCCGCAGGCCGCCGTTGCCGGTCATCAGCGCCTCGCCGACGATCCGGACCGGAGTGCTGCGGCCGTCGCCCTGGAGGATGATGGTGCCGCCGACGTGCGTCCCGGTCGCCTGGAGGAACCGCTGGGCGACGACGATCTGGCCCGGCCCGGTGAACCAGTGTCCCGAGACCATCTGGTAGGCGCCCCAGGCCGAGTCGCCCTGGTAGGTACTGGCGGTGGCCGAGTCGGACAGGCCGGCGAAGCGCACGTCGGTGAACCCGGTGGCGAAGTACGCCTTGGTGCCCGACTGGCCCGCGATCGCCCGCGTGATCGCTGCCGGGTCGGCCTGGGCCGGCGGCTCCTGCGGCCCGCCGCTGGTGGGGGCCGGGCCCGCGCCGCCGGTCGGCGGCCCCCCGCTCTGGGCGACGACCTGGCCCGGTGCGTCGCGGTTGAGCCCCTTCTGGACGTCGCCCAGCGACGCGCCCAGACCGTAGGCGAAGGTGACGCCGATCGCGCCGAACATGATCGCCGTACCGATCGTCAGCGACCGCGCCGGGCGGGCGAACGGGCCGGCCAGCCCCAGGCTCAGCGCCCTGGGCATCGGCAGCCGGGCCGTCAGCCGGGCGGCGAAGCGGCCCCGCCCGGCCCGCGGAGTGCGGCCGACGGCCAGCGCTTCGATGGTACGGAGCCGCGCGGCACGTAGCGCGGGCGTCAGCGCGCTGACGACGACCAGGGCCAGCACCGCCACGGGCACCGCCACCTGGAGCCAGGGCGCGACCGTCAACGAGGGCGTGCCGTACGCCCCTTCGACCTTCCCCAGCAGCGGTACGGAGCCCAGGTCGCCCAGCAGCAGTCCCAGCGCGGCCCCGACCGAAGCCGGAATCAGCGCCTGCCCCACGTACGCGCGGCCGACCTGCGCCGGGGCGAAGCCCAGCGACTTCAGGATGCCGATGCGCCGCGTGCCGGTGCTGACCGCGCCGCTGACCACGATGCCGATAATGAGCGCCGACATGATGAGCGCCAGGACGCCGAACGCGACGATGAACGGTACGAAGCTCGCCGTCTGCTGGTTCACCACCTGCTTGGTGGTGAGATACGACTGGGAACCGGTCAGCGAGCCGGCCGGCGCGAGCGCTGTGACGGCCGCGCGGTCGGCGGTGATCTCGGCCTTGCTGCCGGCCTTGGTGAAGCGGTAGAGCATCTCGTACAGCGGCGTGGTGCCCGGCGCGGTCAGGGCGCCGATCTGCGAGGGGGCGACCCACGCGTCCGCGGTCTGCGTCACCGACCGGGCCAGGCCCACGACGGTCAGCGTGCCGCTGCCGGGCACGCTCGGGAAGGTCACCCGGGCGCCCACGATGTCCGGGTTGGTCCACTTGCCGGCGTCGAGCACGATCTGGCCGGGGCCGCTCACCCAGCGGCCCGCGGTGACGGTCAGCTCGTCGACCGGCCCGTCCTTCGCGGCCCGCCCGGCGATCGCCAGCGGGGCCGTCCCCGGGATGGTCGGTGCGCCGTTCGGGGTAACCCGGGGCGTGGCGGAGACCGACGCGTACGGTCCGGCGCTGGCGGTGACGCCGGAGGCGCGCGCGGTGGCCGTGACCTGCGCGGCCGACGCCTTCGCGCCGTCGAAGTAGCCGGTCAGGTGGGCGCCGTGCTGCTTGGCGAAGGCATGGTCGAACGGCTGCTGGGAGACCACCACGAGCGCGCCCGCCATGACCGAGGCGGCGACCGCCGTCATGGTGGTCAGGGCCAGCACGACGCTCTGCACCCGTCGGCGGCCGACGCCGGCCCGTACCACCTTGCCCAGAGCGCTCATCGCGTGCCCGCCAGGTTGTCGCGGGCGATCCGGCCGTCGACCAGTTCGATGGTGCGGCTGGCGCAGGCCTCGGCGAGCGCGAGGTCGTGGGTGACCAGCAGGATGGTCTGGCCGTCGGCGTTGAGGTCGGCCAGCAGCTTGCGGACATCGGCGCCCGAGGCGGTGTCGAGTGCGCCGGTCGGCTCGTCGGCGAGCAGCAGTGCGGGCCGGTTCATCAGGGCCCGGGCGACGGCGACCCGCTGGCGTTCGCCGCCGGACAGCCGGCCGGGGTAGGCGCGTTCGTGCCGGGCGATGCCGAGGTGTTCCAGGAGTTCGGCGGCGCGGGCGCGTGCCTCGGCCCGGCCCATCCCGAGCAGCTGGGCGGGCAGCAGCACGTTGTCCAGGACGGTCAGGTCGTCCAGCAGGTTGAAGAACTGGAAGACCATGCCGACCTTCTCCCGCCGGTAGCGGGCCGAGCCGGCCTCGCTCAGCTGGTCGACGCGGACGCCCGCGACGGTGACGCTCCCGTCGGTCGGCCGGTCGAGCCCGGCGATCAGGTTCAGCAGCGTGGACTTGCCGCTGCCGGACGGCCCGAGCACGGCCAGCGCCTCCCCGGCCCGTACCGTCAGTGACAGTCCGTCCAGCGCGGGAAGCCCGTCGTCGTACTTCTTGCTCACCTCGCGGATCTCGATGATCGGCGTGGTCATGGGGGTCCTCCAGGTGGCGGCTCTTCGGGTACGGGCCGACGTGGCTCGTCGGGTACGGGCCGACGTGGCTCGTCGGGTACGGGCCGACGTTAGGAGAGATCCGGGCCGCGGCGCGTCGGCCGCCGTGACGACGTCGGCTACCACGTCGGGCGGACCGGGCCGCGGGTCATCACAGCGATGTAGGCGAAAGATGTACGGGCGTCGCCGTCAGGTGGGATGCGTCGGCTTGGGCCGCCTGGGACACTGGCCCGGTGAACAGGGCTGACTTCGTGGAGCGGCTGCGCGGCAGCCTCGTCCGGATCCGTGGCGGCCTCGCGCCGAGGGGACCCGGCCTCGCGTACCGGGTGAGCGGCGACGCGCCGGCGGAACCGGGGCTCGCGCAGGCGGGAGCGGGGCTCGCGCAGGCGGGAGCGGGGCTCGCGCAGGCGGGAGCGGGGCTCGCGCCGGCGGGAGCGGGGCTCGCGCCGGCCGGCGACCGGCCCGCGCATCGCGTACGGGGGCCCGTACGCGACGGTCCCGCGCGCCTCAAAGCCCGCGTGAGCGTCCGCCCCGGCGACCCGCGGTTGGTCTCGCGCTGGTCCTGGGCCGCCGACGTGATTCTCGCGGTGTTCCTCTCCGCGGCCACGGTGAACACCGCCGGCAATTCGGTGCGCTTCGCCCCCAAGACCCTCCTCGTCCCCAAAACCCTCCTCACGCACGGTGCCCCGCAGACGCTGTCCCCGCCGCAGCCACCCGGCTTCGGCGGCCCCCAGTTCATCGCCGTCCACATGCCGCTGTGGCTGCTGGCCCTGGCCGCGCTGACGGCGCTGCCGCTGGTCGTGCGCCGCAGCTTTCCGCTGGTGGCCTACTGGGCCGTGCTGGGGACGACGGTGGCCTACCACTTCGCCGCGCAGTCCTACAGCGGCGTGGACGACACCGCCGTGTTCACCTTCATCGCCTGCCTGATCGCCGCCTACAGCGCGGCGATCTACAGCCCCTACCGGCAGGCGATGGTACGGAGCCTGATCGCCGGCGCCGTGCTGCTCGTGATCTTCCACCCGGACAACATCCCCTCCATCCCCCCTGGCTTCGTGCCGTTCGCGCTCCTCATCCCGGGCGGCCTGGCGGCCAACACGATCCACACCTGGCGGCAGCGGGTCAGTTCGCTGCAGGCGGAGCAGGAGGCGGCGACCCTGCTGGCGGTGGAGCGGGAGCGGGCCAGGATCGCCCGCGAGCTGCACGACGTGGTCACGCACAATGTCAGCATGATGACCGTGCAAGCCGGCGCGGCCCGAAAGGTGATGGACCGCTCGCCGGAGCTGGCCCAGCAGGCGCTGCTGGCGGTGGAGGCCGGCGGCCGCGCGGCGATGTCCGAGCTCCGCCATGCGATGGGACTGCTGACGATGCCCTCCGATCCGTCCGACCCCTCGTACCCCACCGATCCGGACGATCCGGCGGCGGCCGAACTCGCCCCGCAGCCGGGTCTGGGGCAGGTGGCCGTACTGGCCGGGCGGATACGGGACGCCGGGGTCCCCGTCGAGCTGGTCGTGTCCGGAACCCCCCTGCCCCTGCCGCCCGGTGTGGACCTGGCCGGGTACCGGGTGGTGCAGGAGGCGCTGACCAACACGGTGAAGCACGCGGCCGGCGCCGCCGTGACGATCACGGTGGACCACCGCCCCGACGAACTGCGGATCGAGGTCGCCGACACCGGCGGCACCCGGGCCCCCGCGATGGCCGGCAACGGCCGGGGCCTGATCGGCCTGCGCGAGCGGCTGTCCGTCTACGGTGGCACCCTCGACGCCGGCCGCCGGATCAGCGGCGGTTACCGGGTCAGGGCCGTGATCCCGGTGGGAGAGGCGTGAGCGATCAGCAGCTTCGCGTGGTGATCGCCGACGACCAGGCGCTGGTACGGACCGGGTTCCGGATGATCCTGGCCGCCGACGGCATCGAGGTGGTGGCCGAGGCCGCGGACGGCGAGCAGGCCGTCGAGGCGGTCCGGCGACACCAGCCGGACCTGGTGCTGATGGACATCCGGATGCCCGGGCTCGACGGACTGGAGGCCACCCGGCGGATCCTGACCGGCGCGCCCGGGGAGCCCCGGGTCGTCATCCTCACCACCTTCGACCTCGACCGGTACGTGTACGCGGCGCTGGCCGCGGGGGCGAGCGGCTTCCTGCTCAAGGACGTCACCCCCGAATACCTCGTCGCGGCGATCCGCCTGGTACGGGCCGGCGACGCGCTGCTCGCCCCGGCGATCACCCGGCGCCTGGTGGAGCGCTTCGCGGTACGCGACGGCGGCACCGCGCCCCTGCACCGCGACCTGGCCGCCCTCACCCCGCGCGAACTCGGCGTACTCCAGCTGCTGGCCAGGGGCCTGAGCAACGCGGAACTCGCCGCGGAGCTCCGGCTGAGCGAGGCGACCGTAAAGACGCACGTGGCCCGCATCCTCGCCAAACTGCGCCTGCGCGACCGGGCCCAAGTAGTAGTAGTGGCCTACGAAACCGGCCTGGTCACCCCCGGCTCCGGCCGCCCCACTCCTTCCCGCCCTGCTCCCGACCCCACCTGACTCCTCGACCTGGAGGAGTGTGCACGCCGACGTGGGAGGTGGGCATCCGTGGCCGCCACGGAACCTCCGTTCCGTGGCGGGCACGGGTGTCCGGTGACCGAATCCGACTCAGGGTGGCTCCAGCGACGAACGTTCGCTGTGTGACCCAACGGCACACTCACCGACACGCGAAGATCAGCTGCAGGGGAGAGCGTCACCATGAAGTCGTTCAAGCGGTTCAATTCCGGGCCCGCCACCACGCCGACGGCTGTGGTCCACAGTGATCAGGAGGCAGGGAGAGGTAAGTTGCGGCGCTGAGCGCCGGCGCGCTGGCTCTGTCGACCGGGAGCGCGTCCGCCGCGGCCGCGTTGATCCCCGTGACCGCGAATATCGGAGTGGGCGTCTACAGCGGCCCCACATGTCCTCCGGCAAGGTCGGTGTCCCGGACCTGAGATTCGGGGACGCGATCATCGCCAACTGCTGGGGTCGTGGCGACGACATCAACCGCAAGGGAAACGTCTGTTACCACACCTTGTCGGAGCGCTACACCGCCACCGAACAAGAACTGTTCGTCACCGGCCTCGTTGTTTCATGGTGACGTCCGGTCGATCTCGCATCCGTGATGTCGCGTTGATCCCGGTCCGAGGATGGTTCCGGTCAGGGGTGCGCGTCGGCTGTCGTGCCGGATGACGCCGGGTTCCACGGGCCCGGAAGCTGCTGGGACCTCCTCTCGGTACTCGTCGGAGGTGTTCGTGCCGGTCAGGTGGGGCGGGGCAGGGCGAGGATCCGCTGGAAGGCGGTGGTGATCGCCTTGGCCCAGGGCCAGGTGTCGGGGAGCTTCAGGCGGCGTTTGCGCTGGCCGCGCACGAGCCGGGCCGGGACGTGGAGGATCCAGTAGCGCAGAGTCTTTGGAGTCGCCCTGGCCTCTTCGCCGTCCAGGGCGAGGAGTTGGAGCCAGACGCGCAGGTCGGCGGCGAGCATCGTGGCGGTGAGCCAGGCGGCATTGATGCTGAGTTCCCGGGAGGGCAGTAGGCCCATCCCGGACGCCTTCTGGTCACGGATCTTCGGCTCGACGCGGGCGTGTTTGCGGTGCCGGCCGTCCAGAAAGGCGGCTTGTCCGCGGCGGCTGTTAGTCGCGAAGGTCTGGTAGCGCATCCCCACCTTGGTCTCGTAGGCGGAGGCGTCCTTCACGTAACGCGGGTGCAGGGGTTCCTTGCGGGCGATCACCCGATGCCCCTTGGGCCAGCCCGTCAGGTCACCGAGCAGGCCGGTGATGTCGGCGACGAATGCGTCCTCGCGCACGCCACCGTCGGGGCCGCCCCCGGCCGGCTGCCACAGGTTCTTCTTGTCGCAGAGTTCCACGGCGGCCTGCTCACGCTCGGTGAAGGACCAGCCGATGGAATACTCCCAGCGGAACGTCGGACTGGCGCGTCCGCCCGCGCTCGCAATCCAGTCGATCAGCTGATGGGAAAACCCGGCCCCGTCCACCCTGAATAGGATCTTCTGCCGTCGCCACCAGGGAAGTTGGGCCACCGCCCGGGACAGGACATCGATGTTCACAGCCGCGTCGTTGGCGGTCACGTTGCCTGGATGCAGCACAGCGGCGAGCTCTTCGCCGGTGTTGTCGCAGGTGGCGACGAACACGTGATGGCCCAGGAAGCCCTTGTAGGTGCCGCGGGCTCCTTCCTTCTCCGACGGCGTGGCGATCAGGGTGCCATCACTGTCGATCACGGTCCAGCCCGTCAGCGGCACCCCTTCGACCTCGACCTCGGGGAAGCCCTCGGGGCGGTCACGGAGCAGGCCGTGTACATGACGGCGTATCGCCGTGCGGGCCTGCTCGATCCGGCGCAAGCCCAGCTCGCCGACTTCCGAGAGCGCCCGCCACGCGGTGGGAAACGAAGCGACCGGGCCGAAGACCGGCCGCTGGTGCTCCAGCAGCCGGATGTCGCGGATGCAGGTGGCCCCCATCGTGATCGCCACCGCCAGATCGACCATCACCTGACCCCGGTCGTGCACCGCCACGAAGCCCGGCCGGGCCAGGGCCGCCGACAGCGCGCCGGTCAGACCCACCCGCTCCGCGAGAAGCCGCAGATGCACCCCGCCCACATGGCCGACTTGCCCCTTCCCATCCCCCGACATGGCCAGACCGCGCGTCCACTCGCTACTCTGCACGTGAAAGGTGCCCCCACCCGCTCGTGATCCAAGCCTTAGACAAGCCGGATCATCGCAGGTCAAGGCAATGCCGGTGAATTAGCAGAACCCTGCTGGTCAGGAGCTCGCCGTGGTTGGTTTGGGTGGATTTCACCCTTGGTGACGCTGGGTAGTTCGTCACGTTCTGATGAGGACTCAG
>NZ_JBSFYR010000157.1:0-9435 GCF_053599875.1 Streptomyces sp. NPDC005151
CGCGCACAAGACCGCTCTCGCGATGGTCCGTGAGCACGATCTCATCGCGCACGAAGACCTCAGGATCCGCAACATGAGCAAGGCCCCTGCGCCGAAGCCCGACCCGGACCGGCCGGGCAGCTTCCTGCCGAACGGGGCCGCGTCCAAGGCCGGGCTGAACCGCTCGATCGCTGATGCCGGATGGGGGGTGTTCCTCACGATCCTGCACGCCAAGGCTGAAAGCGCCGGACGGGAAGTGATCGCTGTGGACCCCCGCAACACCTCGCGGCGCTGCCCCGAATGCGGGCACACCGCCAAGGAGAACCGGCCCACACAGGAGAAGTTCCACTGCGTCGCATGCGGCCACCAGGCGCACGCGGACACCGTGGGAGCAACCAACGTTCTACGGGCCGGGCTGGTCCGTAGAAACGCCAACCCGGCGTAACGAGAAGCCCCCTCGTTCACGAGGGGGAGGAGTCACAAGTACCGATCCACGCGATCGCGATGCTGCAGCCGTGCTTGGGAAAACACGACAGAAGGTGTCCGGTTTCTGGGCAACCATCCTGTCGGCGGTGCTCGCACGGCGTCGGCGCAGCGCGTCAAGGACACGGAAGGAAACGCATGTCAGCAACGTTGGACGGAAAGGTCGCCCTTGTCGCAGGGGCGACGCGGGGAGCCGGCAGGGCGATCGCGGTGGAACTCGGTGCGGCCGGGGCTACCGTCTACGTAACTGGCCGTAGCACACGGGGGCAAAGCTCGGAGTACAACCGCCCCGAGACCATCGAGGACACCGCCGATCTCGTGACCGAGGCGGGAGGTCACGGCATCGCGGTGCCGACCGACCACTTGGTTCCTTCCCAGGTCCGAAGCCTGGTGGATCGCATGGCATCCGAACAAGGCCGGCTGGACATCCTGGTCAACGACATCTGGGGCGGGGAACTCCTCTTCGCATGGGACACCCCCGTGTGGGAGCACGACCTCGACAAGGGACTGCGGCTGCTCCGGCTCGCGGTGGAGACCCACGCAATCACCAGCCACCACGCTCTTCCCCTCCTCCTGCGGAATAACGGCGGACTGGTGGTCGAGATGACCGACGGCACCGCCGAGTACAACCGGGACACCTACCGGGTCTCGTTCTTCTACGATCTCGCCAAGGCCGCGGTGCTGCGCATGGCCTTCGCGCTGGGTCACGAACTGGGTCCGCGGGGCGGCACAGCGGTGGCACTGACGCCCGGGTGGATGCGTTCGGAGATCATGCTCGACCACTTCGGCGTGACCGAGGAATCGTGGCATGACGCGCTGGAGCGCGAGCCGCACTTCTGCATCTCCGAGACCCCGTTCTACGTCGGGCGAGCCGTCGCTGCCCTGGCCGCCGATCCCCAGGTGAGCCGTTGGAACGGGCAGTCTTTGTCCGGCGGTCAGCTCGCCCGGGTTTACGGCTTCACCGACGTTGACGGCAGCCGACCGAACGCCTGGCGGTACATCGTCGAGGTTCAGGACGCGGGCAAGCCCGCCGACGCCACCGGATACCGCTGAACCGCAATCAACTCGCGCGGTTCGGCTCAGTGCCGAAGGCTCCGGCACGGAGCCGGGGGCTCCTCCGGATGGCCGCCGATCGGCCGTACTATTCCGGGAAACACCGCAAGCGCGGGATGAACGTTCAGGTCATCCCCGATCCGTTCGGTCGTCTGCTGTGCGCCTCGTCGCCCGCATTGCCCGGCGCGGGCCATGACATCCGCGCAGCCCGTACCCGCGGCATCTTGGGTGCCCTGGCCCGCGCCGACATCCGTGCTCGACCGACAGGGGATACCGGAGTGCAGGCAGCAGCGTCCGCGTTCCCTTCCGCGGACGTTGGGGAAGCCTGTCAGCCGGACAGCAGGCCAACAACGGCTCCCGCGTGGACGTCCGCACGCGAGGAGAAGAGGCCAGAGCCACCCTCAAGACCTGTCGATTCCTGCGAAGCTGCGATGCAGCACCACCCACATCACCGACCTGGTCAAAATCGTCCTCACCCTCTGCCTCATACCGGCAACATGGGGTTGGGAGAGGCTCACGGACGCATGATCGGCTGCACTGAACGCGGCGAGACAGCCGGAGCCGAAGACGCCACGCTCACACCGAGGGCCAACGGCAGCAATAGCGTCAGCCAACTCGTAATCTGCTGCTCCAGCCGTTGCCGGGTTTCCTCAAGAAGTTCCCGCAGAATGATCAATGGAGTGATCGGGTCCAGCTCGGTGTCAGGTTCATCAGGTTGCGGGGGTACTGGAATGGCGCGGGGCGAAGAGATGGAAAGGCAGCGACGACCTGTGCGGCGTGATCGAGCCGCTCCGGCCGAAGGTCGAGCGCCGCACGGGCCACCCAGATTGCATACGTCTGAAAGATCGGCGGAGTTGCAGGAGATTCTGTTCCTGCCGCACACGGCGATTGCCTGGGAGTATCTGCCACAGGAGTGGGGCTCCGGCTCGGGGATAGCCTGCTGAGACGTCCACCTTCACCAAAGAGCAGCACGGAACCTGTCCCGAGTACTGCGCCACCCGCACCGATGGCACCGTTCTCGAGCTTCACCCCACCCCTCGGCCGCACCACGCCCGCCGGCACCCTCGATCCCCCCGGGCGGCCGCCCCCTCACCGACCCGAGCGGCCGCACCGTCGTCGTCACCGTCCACCAGGAGTAGCCCATGACCACCGAGCAGGAAGCCCGCGACGCCATCCACCACGCCTTCGGCGAGACGGCACACGTCGACATCGAGACCTTCCCGGCCGGGAACCTCTCCATCACTATTACTAAGGGCAAGCACGCCGCAACCATCGACGGGCATCCTGAAAGCGGCTGGGGCTGGACCGTCGACCCGGGCGAGGACGACGGCTTCAGCGGTCACGAGAACGTTGCGGCCACCCTCGACGAGGCGCTCGCCAACGTGCGTGCCGCACTGATCTGACCTGGACGAAAGAGGCTCTAACAGCAAGGTCCGAAGGCCAACTGGCCCCGCCTCAGAGAAACGGCCAGGCTAGAGGCTCAGCACGATGGCGGCGCCAATGCCACCGAGACACAGAGCGAAACCTGCTTCGCGCCAGCCGCCCTTTCCCCAGCGGAACGGGTGGTCCAGGGCGAGCCGCCCCGGGCCGGTGGCGGCGATGCCAAGTGCAACGACGGCGATGCACACGTTGTACTCCACGCCGCCGTGGAATTCCCACAAACCGTGTGGCGCGGTAACGGTCACCATGGCATTGATCATCACACCGATCAGGGCAGCCGCTGCCAGTGGCGTGAACAGACCCAGAGCCAGGCCGATGCCTCCCAGAAACTCGGAGCCACCGCCGATGACGGCGTAGACGTTTCCAGGGTGATATCCCAGCGCGGCGAACCCCTTGCCTGTGGCAGTGAGGCCGTCGCCACCGAATAGGCCGAAGAGCTTTTGGGAGCCGTGCCCCGCCATCAGCAGGCCGAACGTGATCCTGATGAGGAGCAGACCGCAGTCGCCCGCTGACACTGCCGACCGCGCCGGAACGTGGGCCGCAGGTTCGGGGGAGGCGCGCAGTCGCTCAGGGATGTAGTTCACCGGGAGCTCTCCTCTGCCCCGAGATCCCGGGACGGTGCCGACGGACCACCACGGAAGCAGCAGGGCGGGTTGTCCAGTCACCATGACGCCTTCAAGGCATGCCAGGCGTGGAGGACCGCGACGCTGCCGGGACACAGCCAGAACTGGAAGACGGCGGGATCACTGCCGGCGTTCGCGTGTCAGTCCGGTCAGGCCGCCGGTCGTTCTCGATATGAGTATGTGACATCGGCTTGTCTTCCATCGTGGCCCCTTTGCCCGTTCCGTGCCGACCGCGCAGCGGGGAGGGGGCATGCATTACCTGCGGCCTGCTGTACTGCAGGCCGGGCCGGTGCCACTGTGCCGGATGCCAGGGGTGCTGCCGTCCCGGCACGCTCTGCATCACGGGTGCTGCCCACAGAGCGCGCACCGTGGAATCCGCAAAGGCTTGCGCGGTCCTCCTGCGGGACGTCCACCGACAGGCCTGACCCGCATTCGCGTGCAGACGAGAAAGCCTCCAGGAACTGCCCTGTTCGCCGCTACCGGTGAACAGGACCTCTTAACCGGGTGCGGCCGTTAGACCTCACGCAGTGACACGTATCGACCAATTAATCGAACATCCGATCTAATGTAAGTCCATCACCTTCCCCCACGAACTGGTGCAGGCTCAGCGCGACTGGAACTCCACGAACCAAGCGCTCGCCGCGTCTCACCCGCGCAACCGCACCTTGCTGCGCCGTCGCCTGCTGCACCTGTCCGCCCGGATCCAGTGGCATCCCTTCTGGACCTCCGATCCCGGCCGGAGCGTCGCGGCCCGGGTGGAACTCCGCCGCCAGGCCCGTACGGACAGTCGATCAGCGACGCGAGCGGGATGAACGTTACAAAGTCTTCGCTCACAGGCCCGGCCTGCCACGAGCACCGGGATCGGCCGGTGCGCTGCCGTCCTGGATCGGCGCGGGGGAGGCGCGTGATCGCCCAGACATTCACGGAGGTCCTTGCCGCGGTCACGGGCAGGCCGGTGACCGAGTGCTCGGAGTCGTGTCGGGTGCCGGAGCCGGTGCCGGAGCCGGAGCCGGAGCTGGAGCTGGAGCTGGAGCCGGGCGTGGCCGGCCCGGCCCTGCTCGAAATGGTGGAAACTCTCCAAGGTCGCCTCATCATTACTGTTCCCGACAAGGTGACCGCCCGGGTCCGCACGGTCCGAGACTTGCAGGACGCGGTGAGTACTCCGGTGGTCGCCGCACCCCTGGACATGTCGACCGGCAAGGACAACTCCTCATGACCGAACGCATCGTCAGTTCCCGCTCCCGCGGCTTCCTGTTCCTCGACTCACATCCTGCCGGCTGCACCCGGCTCGTCCAGGACATGTGGCAGGCCGTCCCCGAACCGGCGCAGGAGGGTCGTACGGACGCGGACGAGGCGCCCGTCGCGCTTGTGATCGGCTCGTCCGCCGGTTACGGGCTGGCCGCCACCATCGCAGGACTCGCCAGGGCCGGTATCCGGGGCGTCGGCGTGTCCTTCGAGAAGGCACCCGGCCGCCGAACCGCAACGGCCGGCTGGTACCGGACTGCCGCAACGGCCGAGCTGGCCGTGAAGCACGGGCGGGACTTCGTGTTCCTCAACGGCGACGCGTTCTCCGACACCCTGAAGGACCAGGTCGCCGACCTCCTCGACGAGCGGTTCGGCGGGAAGCTCGACTACCTCGTCTATTCCGTTGCAGCCCCCCGCCGCACCGATCCCGACACCGGTGTCACGTACGCGTCCGTGCTCAAGCCGATCGGTGAGGCGTACCGCACCAAGACCCTCGTCTTCGACGGCGATGGGGCACCCGAGGTCACGACAGTCGAGACCGGGCCGGCTGAGGGCGACGACATCGAGCAGACCGTCGCCGTCATGGGCGGCACGGACTGGGCCCGCTGGATCGACCACCTCGCCGGGCGCGACCTGTTGGCACAGGGGTTCGCCACTGTCGCCCTGTCCTACATCGGGTCGCCGCTGACCGCCGCGATCTACCGGCAGGGCACCATCGGTGCGGCCAAGGCCCATCTGGAACAGGCCGCCCGCGACCTGAACGACCGGCTCGTCAAGGAAGTCGACGGCCGAGCCCTGACCTCAGTCAACGGGGCCGCCGTCACCCAGTCCAGCACGGCCATTCCCGGCATCGCGCTCTATGTCGGGCTGCTGCGCGGCGTCCTCGAAGACGCCATGGTCCCGCCGATCGCCCAGCTCACCCAACTCTGGGACCAACTCACCGGCACCGCGCCCCTCGACGTCGACGACGAGGACCGCATCCGCCTCGACACCTGGGAGCTGACCCCCGCCGTCCAGGAGGCCGTCGCCGAACGCTGGAAGACCGCCACCACCGAGAACATCCCGACCCTCTCCGCCCTCGACTGGTTCACCGTCCAGGTACAGCAGCTCTACGGTTTCGCCGTGCCCGGCATCGACTACGCCGCGCCCGTCGAGACCGACGTCCCTTGGCCCCAGCGCACCACCTGACACCCAGGAGGAACGCCATGCACCCACCGTCCGACGACACCCTCGTCCGCCGGCAGCAGCGCCTCGAAGAAAACTGCTCCGGGATGACCGAGCAGTGGGCGACAGCTACGAATCCCTCACTGCCGTCCTGACCGCTCGCGGCTGATCGCTCGAGAGCCTCGGGGTCTGAAGGCCCCGGGCGATGGTGAGTCGTTTGCGGCGGGCGCGGGGGAGCGGCCCATGCACCGCCTACCTGCAGCACGGCTTCGACCCCACCCGTCCCGAGAACTGACGCCCTCACCACTCTTCCGGCCGGCGCGGGAGCCGACCGGCTGTGATGGTGAGGCGCGGCTTGGAGGTGACCGACGCAGCGAAGGCAAGTCGTACCGGGGCGCCGGCTCCCACGTCCGGGTGCCGTTTGAAGGCGTCGGCTCAAGCGAGGGAAGCGGCGGCGGTAACAGCACGCATGCCGAAATCCGCCGGGCCGGCGAGCAGCCTATGGACGTCATGAAGGGCTGCCGGCTGCTGCGAAACCTCCGGTGCAGTATCCATCGGATCACCGACATGGTGAAGGCCATCGTTGTCGCTCACCGCACCTCACCCTCCTGATGTGGGAAGGACTCATCCTCGGCCCCTTGGGGGGAGCTGGTAGGTGTGTCGACATGCTCGCCCGACTGCAGTAACCCGGCGCGCGCAGCGAACCTCCTATGGCAAAGCTGTTGGCCATACGCGCTCCCGCCGTCCACTCGGCGAAAGACTAAAGAAGGTTTTTCCTGTGCGTCTGTACCGCATAGCACTGTGGGTCACGATTCCTATGGCAGTTCCTCTCGTGGCGGCACCGGCCGGGGTGACGACGGCCGGTGCCGTCGGAGGGACGATGCCGGGAGGCCCTCTTTCGCTTTCGGTGTGGCGGGCGGGAGCAGTTCCGGAGCCGGCTATCGAATCCGCGCGGCCGTTCCCAGCCCTCGGAGCGACGGCGGTGGCATTCCCCCATGCAGCGCCTCGGCCCGCCATCGTGTCGCGGATCCAATGGCAGGCCGACGAGACCCAGCGCGACCCCCATGCCCACTACGCGGAAGGGGTGGCGGCGGTCTTCATCCATCACACCGACACCCCCAACGGCTACGACTGCGCGGACGTCCCGCGTACCCTGCGCAATCTGTATACGGGCCAGACCCGTGACCAGCGATGGGGAGACCTCGGCTACAACTTCCTCGTCGACAAATGCGGCACCATTTACGAAGGCCGTGCCGGCGGTGCGGACCGCCCCGTCATCGGCTCCCACACCATCGGGTTCAACCAAGGCACTGCGGGGATCGCGGCGATTGGCACCTTCGGAAGAGGGACGCCAGTGCCCGCAGCCATGGAACATGCGATCGCGGCCCTCGCCGCCTGGAAACTCAGCTTGCGAGGCATCGACCCCACCAGCAAGGTGCGGCTCACGTCCACGAACGACAAGAGCCGCTATCCGAAGGGCACTTCGGCCGAATTCGATGCTATCTCCGGCCATCGCGACGGCTATGCCACTAATTGCCCCGGGGAGGCGCTTTTCGCTCGACTCCCTGCGATCCGTAACATGGCTGCCGACCTTCAGGGCAGGTCCCCACGAGCATCCTCCGGTGCCGGGCTCCCCCCGGGCTTGCAGAGCCTCCACCGCGGCATTCGGTGACGGTTCATCAGGACCCGGTACGCATGAAATGTGCAGACCCCTCCCTGTCAGACTCCGGTGAGACATGAGGACAATAGAGTCTTCTGTGGTGAGTAGGGCGAGAACGGGATCTTTCGAGCGTGACGCTGGGCAGTGCCGACCTTGAGGTCGGTGTGGCCGATGATGGGGCCGTGGGCAAGAAGAAGCGCGGTCCTTGCGGGGGCGGGCCAAAACGGCGGTCCTTCACTCGACCGTCCGTGGGTGCAGCAGTGGCTCCGGACCAGAAGCTGAGGCCACTCCAGCTCGCGTCCTTCTGGCTCCGGCTCGGCTGACAACCCATGCTCTCGGCTACCACCAAGTCACCGCCACCCGTCCGGCGCCGAAGCTGGTGGCATCTGGAGCCGATCCCCCCATGGTGACCACTCACGGTAACGACGAACGCCGCTCAACCGGAGAACACGAGATGCGCGGTGTGGGGCGGGGTTGCCGCACTCGGCCACTGCCTGTTCCGCTCCCGCGCGCCCTGGGCCCGGTCCTCGGAGTCCTGGGCAAGGTTGCCTGCCGTTGATCCGGGGTCTTCGGCGGCGCAGGTCTCGCACCAGCGGCCCGCGCTGTGCGAGAGGGACTCATCGTTCGAAGGATCAGCGTCCTGCACTCCCCCCAACGTTTCACCCTTGGTGGGCTGAAGGCTGTGATTCCCAGCCCGCTGGCGCATATTTCCGTGTGCCCGGAGTGCCTATGCGGGGGGCCACCGGTGCGCTGGGCTGCCTCGCCACTCCACCCACCGGGGGTCGTCAAGAACTTCTTCCGGGTCCGACAGGCCGGCGCCCTCAAGGAACGCCACCACATCGCGATCGGAGTGGGCCAGCCCAAGGACCTCGTCCCCGCCGGTCCGGTGCACGCTCACTATCCGCCCCCCTGTGGGGGACGGTGTGTCCACGATGATCATCGCACCGCTCATGCAACCAGAATGCCGCTGTTCTTCCCGCGCCGCAGGTCGACATGGTCGAAGCGCCGCGCGTGCTCCTTGATCAAGTCGATCAAGGAGACGCCGCGCGCACGGGTCGCTCGGGGCTGTCCTCGGCGGTCGAGCGTCCACCAATGGTCACCACGCCCGTGCGGTCCGCTCCAGCGCATCCTCCGACCGCGTCGGGCATGCGTGCGGGGAGTGTGCCGGACATGATGCGTCGTTGGATCTCGCACAGGGCTGCTCGGTGCGTCCCTGCGATGGCGCCCGCGAGGAGCGCGAGCATCGGGAGGCGGCGTTGTTCGGTGTACTGGTGGCATGCGAGCGGGGTTCTGGACTGACTATTGCCCCCTGGCACTGTTGGACTTTCTAGGCACGGTCACCGTCGCAGCGCTGGCGATCTGACTCCGCTCGAAATCGCCAGAAAAAGCACTTAGAACGGATATAAGTACCGGTGCTCATTCACGTGGTCGTGGATCCTGCGCAGCCATGGCTGACGAACGGCGGGCAGCCGTGCCAGCGTGCCGAGGAACGCTCCCGAGTCGGGCCGAAAGCGCCGATCGGGCCACATCGGCGGTGGGTCGTCGCGCAGGACTCCGTCGGGCAGACCACCGGTCGCGGGACGCCGCGGCCGTTCGCCGGGGAACGCAAGTACGTCGCCGGCGTCCTTGTCGGTAAGACGGTCCGGGCGTTTTCAGCATCGTTGAGGCGGTCGCTGATCTTGAAGGCTTTGGCGACTAGGCCGATCCTCCGCACATAGCTGAATCGGATGAACTGATGAGCTGGCCGGTACTTCGGTGGGTGTGGGTCGTTGTTCTGAACGTGTCGAT
>NZ_JBSFYR010000158.1:0-8853 GCF_053599875.1 Streptomyces sp. NPDC005151
ACTTCTGCTCTCCGTTGATCTTGATGAAGACCTCGTCCAGGTGCCACTTGTCGCCCGGCCGCACACGCCGGCGGCGCAGGCCGTTGGCGTAGGCCGTTGGCGTAGGCCGTTGGCGTAGGCCGTTGGCGTAGGCCTGGCCGAACTTCGCGCACCAGCGCCGGACGGTCTCGTGGGAGACGAGCACGCCGCGTTCGAGCATCAGCTCCTCGACCTCGCGGAAGCTGAGAGGGAACCGGAAGTACAGCCACACGCAGTGGGAGAGGATCTCCACCGGGTACCGGTGCCCTTTATACGACGGCGGCGCGGACGACACGAGCGAACCCCTCCCCGGCACGACCAACTCCAAGATCATCCCAGGCCGGTCAGCCAAAGTGACAACGCCCACCGGAACCATGACCAGCGGAGCAGCGAGCGGGCGCCATCCGTCCGGTACCCAGCACACCGCGAAGGAGAAGGCCGCGAGAATGACAACGGTCTTGACCACGAAGCCAGGCCCCCACGCCTGCGCGAACACGTTCCCCTGAAGTCCCTTCTGCTCTTCTTCACGAAATTCTCTGCGATCGTGCACAGCCCCTCCCGGGGTGATCATGTTCTCCTGCGTCCCGGGCGGCCACCCGCCGTGGAAGCTGTGCCGCGTCCCGCAGGATCACCTGCTGCGGGCG
This sequence comes from Streptomyces sp. NPDC005151, assembly GCF_053599875.1. NCBI lineage: Bacteria > Bacillati > Actinomycetota > Actinomycetes > Kitasatosporales > Streptomycetaceae > Streptomyces > Streptomyces sp. NPDC005151. The sequence goes on from NZ_JBSFYR010000158.1 coordinate 663, forward strand.
CTGCCTGCCTGGGCGCAGGAGGAGCCCCGCCGGCGGTTCGTCACAGGGCCGGCAGCGCAGTTTCACCACACTGCGGAGAAGGTGCGGCGCTGGGGACCAGCTTGCCCTGAATGCATGGCGCAGCGTGCCGGGAGGAGGGAGGCCGCTCGCTTGTATCTGGGAGCGCAGCAGCGGGTATGCCGGCCTCATCGCCGGTGGCTGCTGCAGATACCGGGCACGGTCGGCCGAGCGGTGGACATGGCCGGGAGCGCGCAGGTGCTGGAAGCCCAGCACCGTCACGTGAGGCTGCTGCGCCGTGCGATATCTCGGCCTCGTGTCAGTGAACCACCATGGGATATACCGCGCCGTGACAGTGAGCCCCGCCGCCCGTGTCACCTCCATGTCAGCAGCGGACAGTCCCTCACCCCCACCGTGACCAGCGAAAAGACGGCGGAAAGTAGCCGACAGCGACTGCCGACCACTCCACTGACACGAACCCGGCACATCGCACGCAACTCCTCCGCCAGCGCGGTGAAGACCATCGCCTCGAAGTGCTTCGGACGAACTGCCCGGTCCGGGTCTTATCGACCACCGCCTTGCGCCATCGTGCACGTCGTTGTTCCTCAACCCCCGATCAGTGGGGAACGGTATCTCGCGCTCTCCGTCCCACAGGAACGTATGGACAGCCGCCGCGTCACTGGCCGGCCCGGCTCCGCGGATCCGCGATCTCCCGGCAGCGGGATGCCTCGGGGCAGCGGATGCGGTCGACAACCAGCTCACCCTTCGGGGATGATCGGCCGCCATGCTGAAGAACAGAGCCGCGGTGCTCACCCTGATAGGCGCCCTGCTGATCTCAAATGTCGTCCTGCTGACGTTCCTGGTCGGGACCAACCCGTGGTCCAGTGATGTTGCGATAGGCAAGGCCGCCCCCCGCGGTGCGACCATCGCCCTTCCTTCGCTCAAGAGCGGGGAAATCCTGGCCGCGAATCGGTGGCCGGACGCGTGCTCGTTCGTGCGCAAGGAGGAAATCGAGGCGATCTTCCCTGGCGTCAAGGACATCCAACAGGAGAGCCACCCGATCACTGCCTTGTCGATCAAGGAATTCGCTGCGCACCCTTCGTGGAAAGAGGGTGACCGGTCCGAGTCCGGCCGGTGCCTCTACAGCATGCGCCTTCCGGGCGAGACCTACAGCTCTACCCTGTTCTGGCTCCGCATCGAGGCCGTGGCCGACCCCAAGTTGATTGACGGCTACGTCGATCGTCTCGCGTCTGGGACCAATACCCGGGGGGCGGCAGGCGCGGATCGCTGTGTCATCACCGATCTTGCCGAGGGAAGTTGGAACTGCCGCAAAGGCCCGCTGCTGTTCACCGTAGGCGGGCAGACCACCGTGACTTTCAAGGGCACGCCGGCCCCAGCACCCTTCGTCTGGCGGGACGACGTGCTCCCTAAGTTCATCAAGACCATCACCGCGAAGATCAAATAGCTTCCCCGGGAACGGCCCGGCCGTGGCAGCGAGGGGACTCCCCGCAGTTCGAGCCCGTGCTGAAGAAGATCCGGGTGCATCGTCTGGGGCCCGGCAGACCGCGTACCCGACCCGATCGCGTGCGTGCCGAAGGCGTACGCGTCCCGCAGGAACCGCGCTTACCTGCGCAAACGCGGGATCCGCTGCACGATTCCGGACAAGGCCGACCAGGTTCGCAACCGCAAGAAGCTCGGCGCCCGCGGTGGTCGGCCGCCGAGGTTCGACAAGATCGGCTACCGGGGGCGCCATGCGGTGGAGTGCGGCATCAATCGCCTCAAGAGGCACTGGGCGGTGGCCACCCGCTACGAGAAACTCGCCGTCCGCTACGAGGCCACTGTCCTCGTAGCGGCTATCAATGAGTGGCTGTGAGCCGCATCTTCGCAATTGACCTGGTGGCCCTTCACCGATTCTCCGCCTCGAATGCCTGGGCGACGGCGAGGCTGTCCTCGTAGACATGGTGCCGGGTGACAAGGCTGTCTTCGACGGTGAGATGCAGAGCGAACCGAGCGCGATACGCACGTCCGGTGGCCCGCCCCCGGCCGGGAACGCCGAGCACGACCAGGAGCAGGACAACGTCGCCACGCTGCGCACCGAGCTGGAACGGGCGCGGCACGGCCGCCAGCTCGCCGAGGCCGAGGCCGGGTATCTGCGCGATGTCCTCGCCGCCCGGAGCGAGCACATCGCGGACCTCCAACGGACGGTGCACGCGCTGATGCCCGCGCCGGACCGGCCGCCCCACCAGCCGTCGTGACCGGTGGCCGATGGCCGGTCCTCGGCGGTGAGTGCGGAACCGCACTCACCGGACCGCCGATACGCCCAGCACCAGATCACACCCCACGTCATACCAACCGGCAACCAACTGACCAGCACCATCACCAAAAACGTCAGCGCTAGATCGGCATCCGTGTCACCACCCGAAACCCTGACCACAACCACCTGAACAGCAGAAACCCGATACTCACTGCACTGACATCACGATGCCGAACCACCACCGACAAAAACCCGCAGATCATCAGTTGGGCCGCTCCACCACCCAGCGCCCGTCCGCTGGTCCGTGACGACCGGCCCCCAGGCGTGGCTGGCATCCGCATCCATACAGGGGCCGGCGGTCTGCCCCAGGTGCACGCCCGACGAGATCGGAGGGATGGGAGCCGCTCTGAGTGGATTCAGGGAGCAAGCCGGTCGATGTGACGGCGGTGGACGATGAACGCCTCGACGTCACCTTCGCCGCGCTGGCGGACCCCACGCGTCGGGCGATCGTGGCCCGCCTCGCCAGAGGGGATGCCACGGTGAACGAGTTGGCGGCGCCGTTCGAGATGTCCCTGCCGGCAATCTCCAAGCACCTCAAGGTGCTCGAACGCTCTGGGCTCATCTCGCGGACCCGGCACGCCCAGTTCCGGCCCTGCCACCTTGAGCGCGAAGCGCTCGACGCGGCACTGCTCTGGATCGAGGAAAGTCGACGGACCTGGATGGAACGCTTCGACAAGCTCGACCAGCACCTGCGCGAGGTCCAGCAAGCACAATCCCCCGAGCCGGACTGGAAAGGACATGGCTCATGACTGACCAGAAGCCTGCCGCTGGTGAACTCAGCTTCACCCGTGTCTTCGACGCTCCCAGAGAGCTCGTCTTTCGCTGCATGACCGAACCGGAACACCTCACCCACTTCTGGGGCCCCATCGGCGTGAGCGCACCGCTTGCGGACATCGTCGTCGACGCACGTCCAGGCGGGGTCTTCGAGACCGTCATGGTCAACGACGCCGACGGCAGCCGGTACCCGACCCGAGCCGTCTATGTGGAGGTCAGCGAGCCGGAGCGACTCGTGTGGACCGAGACCCACAGCAGGATGACGATGACCGCGACGTTCGCCGACCTCGGCGACGGCCGCACCGAGGTGCACATCCACCAGACGCACGTACCCGAGGCGTTCCGCAGCCCAGAGGCACAAGCAGGCTTCCCGTTCCGGTACTCGACCGCACGATTCATCCGCGAACTCATGACGTCACGGGGCAACTTCAACCGCATGGCAGACCGCTGCGCCAGGCGGGACGGGCAAGCCCCGACGGACGAGCTCGTCGCGGCCCTCCGCAACAACGAGTGGTACCCGTGGCAACCACCCGGCGGTGGCTTCGAGGCCGCACTGACCCACGATGTGATCCACGGCCTGGACATCACCGTGCCGCTGAACATCACCCGCCAGATCCCCGAGGAACACCTGCGGATCGTCCTGGAGACGATCACAGGCCCAAAAAGCCTCAAACACTTCGGCGTCGGCCTGGACGGGATCGAGTTGCGAGCCGATGACATCGACTGGTCATTCGGGACGGGAACGCCACTGACCGGCCGGGCTCAGGATCTCGCGCTCGTCCTGTGCGGGCGCAAGCTCCCGGCGGGGCGGCTACGCGGCGACGGCCCACGCACCCACTTCGCCACGTCATAGACAGTGGTAGGTCATGGGCACGGGCGGACAGGTAGTCAGACCGGCACGGCGCCTTCGTGGAGTTGTTGACGCTCTGCAACCAGGGAGGGGCCGTGCCTGCCGTTCCAGCATGCATCCTGGAGCCGCTGCCTGAGGAGTTCCTCGCGCAGTTGCCCGAGCACCACGAGAAGCATCCGTGGGGTTGCCACAACCCCCGTATCGCCGATGAGCTGGTCTTCGACCGGCTGATTCTGGTCCTGGTGTCCGGGATGGGGTACGAACGGGTGGCCGACGGGACCTGCTCGGCCACCACGATCCGGCGCCGCCGCGATGAGTGGATCGCGTGCGGTGCGGGCGAGGCGATTCAGCTGGCGGCATTGAGCGCCTACGACCGCATGATCAGCCTGGAGTTGGGGCATCTGGCCGCCGACCGCTGCCAGACCAAGGCACCCTGGGGTATCGCCGAGGTACGCCCAAAAGGGGCCATGGGATGATCTCGAAGCTCTGAGGGCCCGGCCCGTCACCCGTTCGGCTCAGTGTCGTTGGTGGTGATGTTGACTGTTGTCTGGGGCCTGGGGTGGGTTGTGACCTCGATCGAACGGACCGCGTATCCGCGGTTCAAGCGGCTGATCACCGCGCACGAGCTGCATCTGTTCTTCTCGCCGACTCGCGATGAGCTGGAGTGGGCCGCGGACCGTACGGACAGTGATGAGCATCTGCTGGCCCTGCTGCTGACGCTGAAGTCGTATCAGCGCATGGGGTGCTTCCCGAAGGTGGAGGACATCCCGGAGGCGGTGGCGGAGTTCGTGCGGCGGGCGGTGGAACTGCCGGAGGGCACGCTGCCGGTGTACCGGGCGACGAAGACCACACCGCGCCCTCCACCGCCATCGCCTGCCCGACCGCCTCGGCCACCGCCCGCACCGACGACGTCCGCACCAACTGCGCGCCCGCCGGCAACGCCACACCCGCCACCGCACCGCTCTCCACCACCGGCAAGCCCCCGGTCGCCTCTGATACGAGACGCGGTGGCAGTGGCGCAGACGTCTTCGCCGCGCCGCCCTCACGCGGCCCGGCCAGGGCGAGGTCAGCCAGTGCCCGCCGTGTCCGCTGCTCCTCCCGCTCCTGCCGCACCACAGCGCGGTCCGGCAAGACCCTGCCGGCCTGAAGGTCCCGGCGCACCACCCGGTGCAACGACGCCAGCGAGGGCACCTCGCCCCCGGCCTCCTTCAGATACCGGTGCAGCGCCGCCACGTTCCCACCCGCTTGCGCCAGTGCCTCCCACGCCTGGTCGGACAGCTCCAGCCGGGCCCGCGGCCTGCGCCCCACACGGCCCTCCGTCCGCGCCGCCTCCAGCCAGCGCCACACCGTGCGCACATTCACCCCGCCGACCTGAGCGCCCGCACGCACGTGCGCCGTCGTCAACGCCCCGACCGCATCGAGCTCCAGCAGCCGTGCCACCAGCACCGACCTGGGCACTCCCAGCCCCGCCGTCACCTCACCCCACGCGCCCGGCTCCCCCACCGATTAACCTTCCGCCGCGAACAGCACCACCCACCACAGTGCAGCCGCGCAGTCACCGCGGGATCAGAAGTGCCGTTCCCATGACAGCGGAACAGGACGGGGTGTACCGCCCCATGACAGCTGTGCCCGCTACAGATACCGCCCCATGACAGTGGCGCTGTCCTTCATGAACGCCCGGACAGGAGAAACACCCCGGTCTGACCTGCCGTCACTGACACCCACCCACTGACACCAAACCGGCACATCGCACCCAGCCGCCAGTCCTCGGCGATGCGGTCTTCCAGCCAGGCCTGCCACGCACGGGCATGCTCATCGGCGTCACGCCGAAGCGGCTGGCCCGTACCTACCGCTTCGCCGCCACCGTGTTCGCGATCAACCCCGCCGGACCGATCGACTGGGGCGACCTCGCCGGTGGCGCAGGCTACTTCGACCAGGCCCACTTCGGCCACGAGTTCCGGGCGTTCACCGGGCTCACGCCGACCCGGTACGTTGAAGTCCGGCGGCGGTTTCTGCGCGAACATCCCGGCCACGCGCTGGACGGCTGGCCGCTGCCGGCCGATTGATTTCTTACAAGAGCGACAGCTCACGACACGCTAATTTGGGGGCACCCCAAAGCAGAGGAGAGCCCCGTGGGCAAGGTGGCCATGTACAGCTCGGTGTCGGTGGACGGCTTCGTCGCGGACGAGAATGACCAGCCCGGACCGCTGTTCGACTGGTTGTCCAGCGGTGACGTCCCGTTGGACGAGAGCGGCGAGCTGAAGGTGTCGCAGACGTCCTACGACTACACCCGGCCGTACTGGGACCAGATCGGGGCGACACTCGTCGGCCGCCACGTCTTCGACCTGACGGACGGCTGGGACGGGAAGCCTCCGGGCGGGATCGACCATGTGGTCGTCGTGACGCACCGGCCGCAGCCCGAGGGCTGGGACCCCGAGGCGCCGTTTCACTTCGTCGACGGCGTCGAGGCAGCCGTGGCCAAGGCGCAGGAGCTTGCGGGTGACCGCATGGTCGAGGTCGCCGCTGGCGACGTCGGTGGCCAGGTGCTTGCCGCGGGCCTGATCGACGAGGTGCGCATGGACGTCGTACCCGTCGTGTTCGGGTCCGGCAAGCCCTACTTCGGGTCGGTCCACGCGCAACACCTGTTGGAGGATCCTGACGTGATGATTCAGGGCAACCGGGTGCTTCACCTGCGCTATCGGGTGCGCCGTTGACCGATCTGAGCGGGTACGCGAACAAGTCCACTGCGAACGGTGACACAAGATCGGGCCTCCGGCTGCGTTTGCGCATCGCTGTCCCTGGTCGGGCAGCCGACGCCGATCCGCCCCAGCACCTCACCTGCGACAAGTTCAACTCAAGATCACTGGTTGCCGGTTTCCGTCGTATCTCGGCCGACCCCCTACGGCGTGGCCAGGGCTACACCAGGCGTGTCACCGCCGTGCCCGCGGTCCACCGCGCTCTACACCCAGCCCCCGCCCGCCTGACCAAGAGCCCCGGACGCGGCGCCCCGGCTGGCTCTACCTTGCCGATCGGTCGACGGTATCCGCCGAGATGCGGGGGCGGGGCACACAGGAGGCCGACCCCAGGTCGAGACGCTTGTCCATGTCGAGACGGAAGGTGCCGTACGGGTTGACGTTCGACCAGAACAGCGCGGTCAGGCCGCGCCGGTCCTCGTCGCTGAGCTTCTTCGCCCACGCCGGTTCGGCCAGGACCTGCTGCACCAGGAGGGTGTTGACGTGTACGAGCGCGGACTGGAGCAGGTGCAGGGCGAGCATCGACGTCTCGGCGTGCTCCTTGTCCGGGCCGGTCAGGGCGCCGTCCTTGCCGTAGTGCAGCACGGTGTTCGCGCTGTTCCAGTTCTCTACGGCCTGGAGCCCGCCGTGGATCTCCCGGCGCAGGCCGGGGCTGGCGAGGTAGTCGCAGGCGAAGACCGTGCGCACGGCGCGGCCGAGTTCTTCAAGGGCTTGGTAGGTGGGGTGTTTGGGGCCGCCGCGGGTGAAGTGCCGCAGGACCTGCTCCGCCTCGGCGGTGCCGAGCCGGAGCGCGGTGGCGTACTTGACCATCTGGTCGTACTGCTGCTCGATCAGCTCCCAGCGGATCGGCCGGGTCAGCGAGGCGCCGAGCGCGGGCCAGCCGGGCGGGGCGTCGTCGGGGCGGTACAGGCGGATGCTGCGATGTTCTTCAACCGGGGCAGGAGACGGAAGTTGAGCAGTTCGGTGAAGGCGAACCCGACCACGCTGGCGCCGTGGGTGTCGACGTAGTTCGACTCGATCTCGGCGTCCGTGCAGTGCCGCAGCAGGCCCTCGATCATCGCCGCGACCTCGGACGACGAACAGCTCTTGAGCTGGGAGTAGATGCAGACGTTCTTCCGCTCGACGTGCCAGTAGATCATCACGCCGTTGCCGCCGTAGCGGGCGTGGTACTCGGTCATGAAGTTCGAGGAGCAGGACCCGAACTTCTTCGAGTCCGACGCGCACGCGGTGCCGCGGCCCCACTATGCGGTGTCGCGGGCGGCGAAGGTGGCGTTCACGAGCCTGGTGACAGCGGCCCGCAGGTTGTCGACGGTGATGAAGTGCCGGCGCACGTGCCGCAGCGCTGCCTCGCTCTCGCCGTGCTCGCCGGTCGCCACGATCGCGCGGATGCCCATGTTCGTGCCCAGCGTTATCTTGAGCTCTGACACGTCGCGCCTCGTTGACCTGGGACGACGCGATGAGGACAGTGTCCGAGAAGCAGTCGACAGAGTCGTTCTGAGGCCG
>NZ_JBSFYR010000159.1:0-8795 GCF_053599875.1 Streptomyces sp. NPDC005151
CATCGCCCTCGCCATGCTCAACCTCGGCGGCCACCGGCCTCACCTACCAGGCCGTCAAGCCACATAAACCCACCCACGGAAGCGACAGGGGAGCCACAAAACCCTCCATGTCGTCACTGCGCTTGACGATGGTCAAGACAAGGGCGAGGGCAGTGAAGCAGTACTGGACCAGGCTCCCGGTGTAGCCGCCGTCCGCCCAGACCATCTCCAGACGGTGGTGCGCCTCACTCACCTGCCGCAGCAGGATCTCCGCCGCGACGCGGTCGCCGGTGTCCGCAGGAGTGACCATCACCGCGAGCAGCAGGCCCAACGAGTCGGTCACCACGTGCCGCTTGCGGCCGTTGATCTTTTTACCGCCGTCGTAGCCACGACTGGCGGCACCGACGACGGCATCCGCTTTGACCGACTGTGAGTCGATCATCCCGGCGGTCGGCTCCGCGTCCCGGCCCAGTTTCTCGCGGACCCTCCCACGCAGCCGGTCGTGGTACTCCTTGACCAGGCCGTCGTCGCGCCAGCGTCGGTAGAACCCGTACACCCGCTCCCACGGCGGGAAGTCGACAGGCATCGCACGCCACTTGATGCCGTTATCGACGAGATAGCGGATCGCGTCCAGCATCGTGCGGTGACAAAACCCCTCCGGCCGGCCACCCCGCCCCTGCATCCAGGCCGGAACCGGGATCAACGGCCGAGCCGCAGCCCATTCCGCGTCCGTCATATCCGTCGGATAACGCCGCTCCCGCCTCCCACCGTCCGCGGCATTACCGAACCGATGAGCCAGACAGTCACACTCCGGAGCGACTGAACTGGACCGCACCGGCATTGAGACGGAAGACTGCGACATAGGGGCCTCCTGCTGCTCGGTGATTCGACACCAACGAGCTGTTCAGGAGGCCCTACTTGTATGCGCCGAGCACCCCGCTACCACCCGATCGGGACTCCCGTTCGACCGACACCGCACAAGTCCGGAAGACAACAGCTTCTGAGACTCGGCAGCACGATCCGTGCGGACATCGTGCGGCCGGCGAATCACAGCGACCGGGTTTCACGGACGGATAGAACCGCTCGCAGGGCGGGCCTTCGCGATGAAGAAGGCCCGTCCTGGGTCTTTGTTCCTCGCCGCGATTGACGAACCCGGCGTCTTCCTCGCGACAGCGAATCTCTCACCGATGACAGCAAGCCCCCGACTGTGGCGGCTTGGTGTCAGCAGCCGGGCCCGTTGTGCCACCTTTACGTGTCGGGATGCTGCGGCAGGGCGAGCCAGTCCGACCAGGAGATCTCACGGCCGAGGAAGCGCGGCTGCTCGAACGGCCAGTCGGCGGCGATCCACTGCGGCACCAGCGCGTCGAGGGCCTGCTCGACCTTGCTGCCCACCAGCTCGTCCACCACCCACCAGGAGATCTCGCCGTCCGCGCCGGCCCTCTCCGGCGGGTCGATGTAGACACAGCCGAGGAGAACTGTCTCCGCCGCGTCGAACAGCGCGTAGTTGAAGGACTGGTGCGCGGCGATCTCCTTCTCGTGCCGCAAAAGGTCGGCCTGGTCGGCCTCGTAGGTCATGGTGTCCGGGGGCCAGCCCCAGGCCGGGCCGAAGATGGTCCACAGCCGCTCGCGCGAACCCATCACAGCCGGATAGTCGAGCGGGGTGTCCACCTCCCGGATCGGCCGCAGGTGATGACCACCGCCCGGCAGCGGTACCAGGACGGGGTGGACGAAGTCCTCGGGAAGCCAGCTCATGGCGCCCGACCGTAGCAGCGCGCGGCCGTCCGCTCCCCTGGATTTTCCCCGCATACCGCCAGGCTCTGCTCTCATGCCGGGCAGGGCCCGCGATCACCCGATCGAAACTCCCGTTCGATCGACAGACTCCATGATCGGTATGGCAACGGCTTCTCAGACACGACCTCAAGTTTCAACACGCTGAACTTGACAGGGAATGGCCGGCACAAGGGCCTATCACTCGGCGGGCGGCTCAAGCCAAGGCCGGTCCGAGTGCCTGGTGACGCCCGAACAAACTGCCGAGCTCTTCCGGGCGCCGGTCTCACCCCGGTGATCCTCGACAGCCTGATGCACGGTCGGCACGAGTGCACCGCGCGCTCTTCCCGGACGGGGTGCGCCCCGTTCTGCGTCCGTGCCCGACAAGGGAGTTACTCCCTTGTCGGGCTGGTGCGGACGATGCTGGTGAGGAAGCATGGGCGTGCGCGGTACGAGTGCCGTCCGCGCAACCGATGTGTGACACGAAGAGGGCCGATGACTGACGAGCAAGGCATCCGGACGCCGGTGGACGGAATCGAAACGGGCACGCCGCATTCGGCGCGGGTGTGGAATTACTGGCTGGGTGGCAAGGACAACTACGAGGTGGACCGTCGGCTCGGGGCTACGATGGAGGAGCTGTACCCGCAGATCATTGAGATAGCGCGCGCCTCGCGGGCATTCCAGGCGCGAGCGGTGCGCTTTCTGGCCGGTGAGGCCGGGGTGCGCCAGTTCCTGGATCTCGGCACAGGTCTGCCGACCGCGAACGCGACGCACGAGGTCGCCCAGGACGTCGAGCCGACAGCACGCATCGTGTATGTGGACAACGACCCGATCGTCCTGGCTCACGCGCGTGCCCTGCTGACCAGCCGGCCTGAAGGGGCGACGGACTATGTGCACGCGGACCTGACGGACGCGAAGACTGTGTTGCGCGAGGCCGCCCGGACGCTGGACCTCGACCGGCCGGTGGCCGTAATGGTGCTCTCGACGCTGGGACACGTTGCCGACTCGGGCGAGGCCGCGGCGCTGCTCCGCAGCTACTTGGACGCGCTGCCCGCGGGCAGCTACTTGATGCTGTGCGACACCATCGAGACTCCGGAGACGCAGGCCGGGTCCGACGAGTACGCCAGTGGCGGCGCCATGCCGTACATCTCGCGTCCCAGGGAGGTCATGAAGACCTTTGCGGACGGACTCGAGCTGGTGGAGCCGGGCTTCGGCTCGATCAGCCTGTGGCGCCCCGAAGAGCCTGTCGTCGGCGAACCGGTCGACCAGTGGGGATTCGTGGCCGCCAAGCGGTAGCTGCCTCCGTTCCGCCGAGGCCGTGGGCGCAGCCAGCAAGGCCCCTGCCCCGTCGCCGCGTCAGCCTCCCGGACGTCAGCCTCCCCGTGCTGACGTTGCCCGGCAAGAAGGCCGACGCGGTACCGGCCGCCGCCCCGGTCCCGCCTGAGCGGTAGGTGCGCCACACGCCGTACATCGGACCGGTGAACGGGCCCTTGGAGTACGAGTGCTGCTCCCCGGGCCACGGGCGTAAACCGGGGCTCGGTGCGCGAAACTTGCCGCCCGTCCGCGAGGGCACGGCAGGGTCCTGGCGGTGACGGGGCGGCGGTCGCCTCGTCAGCGCCCGACCGGTCGCGGTCAGCAGCCCCGGCGGTCAGCCCCCCTCGTGGCGGGAGATCAGGTCGGCGGCCCGCGCCGCGCGCGGCACGTACGGCATGCCGACCGATGTGCGCGTCCTGATTCAGGGCTGTGCCCCGGGCGCCGAGTACAGCGTCGAATCGTTCACCCAGGACGGCAGCACGGCGCATCTGTGCGCCACCGCGAAGGCCGTGACCCAAGGCACGCACCGGGTAGAGATCGGCCACAGCCTGCCCGCCGTTCTGCCCCGGGTCTGTACAGCGAACGGTGGGACTCGGTCAGTGTTTTCTAGCGGCGTCCGGCGGTGAGCCGGCCATCGAAGGCGATGTCGAAGGCGTGGAGTGCGGCCTTCCAGCGCATGGTCCAGCGTTTGCGTCCGGTGCCCGTGGGGTCCAGGCTCATCACGGCCAGGTAGACGCACTTGAGAGCGGCCTGGTCGTTCGGGAAGTGCCCACGGGCCCGGACAGCCTTGCGGATGCGGGCGTTGACGCTCTCGATCGCGTTCGTCGTGCACACGATCTTGCGGATCTCCACGTCGAACTGGAGGAAGGGCACGAACTCCGCCCAGGCACGCTCCCAGAGTCGGACGATCGCCGGGTACGACGGGACGATGTTCGCCCGTAACACCTGGCTCACCCGGCACGCATTCGACGTCCTGGGCTCCGACGACCAGTTCCGTCTCTATGCGCTGGAGGACCTGGTCCTGGACCGGGACATGGTCTGGCCGGGATGCGAGGGGACCCTGACGGACTTCGGCTGGGGATTCCTCGGAGAGATCAAGAAGCAGGTGAAACAGCGTATCGACATGTTCAGGCACTTCGAGAAGAGACTGCCGCCGGACGACTTCCTTGTCTTCGCCGGCGCTCCCCGGATCGGGACCCACGATGACCATTACGGTATGCCGAAATGGCCTGCCTGCGTGGAAGCGGCGATGCGCCGGCTGCGAGGCGAGGACGAGGAGTTTCTGCACGCACGGGGCGACTTGATGACCCGTATCGGCCCCACGGCCCCGGCGTAGTTGTGTGATGTCCGGTTCTGTGCCGGTTGGTCAGATGCCGTAGACGGCGAAGGCGTCCTCGTGGCGGAGGAGGTCGCGGCGGGCGTGGGCGATGTTGGCGCGTCCGGCGAGGCGGATGGTGCTGATCGTCAGGTTGCGGAAGCTGGCCAGTGCTCGGGGTGCTGTACCGGTTCTGACCTGGGAGTTGTCTTCCCGGAAGGTGACGTCTCGCACCCAGTGGATCTTGTTTTCCACGGTCCAGTGAAGCCTCTCGTAGTGGTTGAGGTGGGCGGGGCCGGCGAGGTCGGGCGGCAGGCTGGTGACGCCGAAGACGATCTCCTTGCTGGTCCATTCACCGTCGAGGTTGCCGGTGTCGCGGCGGAGGCGGAAGACCTGGGCTGCGCCGGGGAACAGGGTGTGGTCGGCGGGTGCGGTGCGCAGGGTGCGGCGTTCGGTGCGGCCGTGGCCGCGGTCGTCGTCGATCGCGGTGGTCTCGGTGAAGTCGGTGTCCGCGCCGGTCAGCAACGTCTGGGCGGCGGCGCGTGCGAGGGGCTGGTTGCCCTTGAGGATCAGGACGTAGCGGCCGCCCAGAGGGCCGGTGATCAGGCGGGCGGTCTTCTTCGTGGTATGCAGCGCGTCCAGAGTGAACACCCGTCCGGGCAGGTCGAGTTGGGTGAGCAGGGCCCGGGCGGCCTCGCCTTCGCCGCGTTTGTCGGGGACTTGGGTCTGGCCCAGGACCGCGCCGGTGTCGTGATCGATCGCGCCGACCAGGAAGACCCGCCCGCTCTCGGTGCGGGCGCCGGTCAGGGCCTTGCCGTCCAGGGCGGCGGCGGACAGCAGCCCGTCCGGCACCGGGTGCTCGGCCGAGCGCCTGGCGGCGCGGCGCTGTTCGCGCTCCACCGGTCCTGGGGTCGCGGGGATCTCAGGCGAGGGGACGGTGCCCCGCACGAGATCTGTGGCGTATTTACAGGTCACAGCATCCAGGGCGTCGGCATCCAGGTGGGTGAGCACACGCCGGAAGGTGCGCCCGCTCGGCACGAGGTAGCGGCCGGTCAGCGGGTCGTACCGGGCGCCGGTACGGGCCAGCTTCGCCTGCGGGGCGCGGGCCGCCCACTGCCAGATCGCGGCGATCGAGTCACCGCCGATCACCAGCGTCGCGCACGCGGTCAGCGTCAGGATCGCCACGAGGGCGTGGCGTCGGCCACGCTTCGCGCGCCGGTCCGGGACCTGCCGCAACCTGCTGACCAGCTCAAACTCCGCTACCGCCGGGCCGGTGGCGAGCTCGGCCTCCCACAGGGCAAGGTCCGCGAGTTGGCCAACGGCAGGGGGAACCGGCGAAGATAGGGGCACGAGCGCGACTCCTGTGACGATCTTTTGGCGTAGAGACCTGAAAGGTCATCAGAAGTCGCGCTCGTCTTGCAACCAGCCGCATCAAACTGGGGCAGAACGACTCAAGAGAGAACTACGCCGGGGCCGTGGTATCGGCCCCGCTCCCGCTCCCGTCACCGGGGACCTTGAGGCAACCCGGAAACTGCTGCTGGAGTCCCCGTGGGAACTGGGCGCCGAGAACCTGGGCTGGTTCGCCTGGAACCCGATCCTGCAACCACCGGGCACGACACCCTAGGCGCGGGGGGCAGCAGTTCCCACGGCCGCGCATGCGGTTTCGCTGGGACGGTGACGGCCCCACGGTCCTTGGCTGAGTCCGGCTGAGGGCTGGTCAGCCCTGTTCGACAGCGATACGTGCCAGGAGTTTCAGCAGGGGCAGGTCGGCTGCCACGGCATCGACTGCGTTGCCGAAGTCGTTGAGGATGAGATCCTTCTTACCGTGTGCCAGGCCGTTGCGGATGGCGTAGAGGTGCTTGGCAGTATCGATGCCGGCTGTTGTGAGAGCCTCCACACGACCGAGTGCCCGTTCTTTGAGCACGGAGAACACCTCGGCGGGCTCCTCGGTGTGTTCCGGAAGAAATGCTGGAATGGTCAGCAGCTTCCCGAAGTCGTACCCCTCAAGGGAATCGAGGTGGTCGGTGATGAAGTCCATGCCATTGCTGCTCCGCGGCGCTTCCAGCACGCGGTACAGCCCCATGTACTCGGCGAGCAGGTCAACGTGCCTGATAGCCATGGCGTAAAGGGCGAGCGGTTCGGTGCGAGCTGCGAACCGGCGGCTGAACCGGGCTAGCGGATCGTTGTACGTGCCGTACCGGAGCCGCAGCATGTCGGTGTACCGGATCTCGTGGGCCTGCTGGGCGACGGAGTCCAGGGTGTCACGGTAGGTGCGATTGGCGGGAAGCCACGGGCGGTCGTGCCCGATTGGTTCGTAGGGTGCAGTGGCCGGCTCCTGAAGAGGGGTGACGACCGTGGGGGAGTCGTGGTCGAACGCGATGCAGTCCGCGACGAAGAGCACGTCCTCAAGCGACGGCGCCGTGAGGGAAGCGTCGTAGAAACCCTCCGCGTTGAGGGGAAGGGGTACGAGCAGACCCAGCTCGGAGAGCTCTTGCATGCCCCACTTGCCGTCGGCTTCGAACTCCCCGATGCCTATGCCCGGCATGCGGACGCCGTAGGCAAGACTCGGCCAGCTGATTCCTTGCATCATGCAGGAAGGATAGGCAGCCCGCGCGGGCAGTTTCCCTTCAGTACGGTTGTGCGGCACCAGGCGGATCGTCCTTTCAGCGTGCCACAACGAGTCGCCAGAGTGGCCGCGTGCGAGCGCATATCGCCTTGACGGTATGAGCGCTGCGGTGACCTCCGGACGAGAAGTCCACGGGATGGTCGCGGCTTCCGCGCCCACGCGCCACTTCGGTGACCTCATCCGCGCATCCGAGTCGACGTCGTCAGGAAGCAGTCCGTCGGTGATCGCGGCGAAGGCGGCCTCCGGCAGGTCCTCTCGCTGGGCCAGAGCCGCTCACATCCGGTACTCCCCGCGATGCACCGTCACACGTGCCCCCTCAGCCGACCCAGCTGATCGTCTTTCGCGAAGGCAACCGTATGTCGAGCCGCCGCCCGCGAGGGCACAGTCATCAAAGCCCACGCCGACCTGGCTCGATCGATACGGTGGCCTCAGCAATTTCGGTGACGTCACATCAACATGCTTGCTAATGGAAGGACTTGCGGGTTGCACTTGCTTGTCCAGTCACTGAGTTGGGCGTATACCTGCGCGGATCGGATGATCGTCTAAATCGCGTCCTGGTGCCTTCTAGTACAGCAGCGGACAATCTGTTCAACTTCTGCTGTCCAAGGGGGGACCGGCATGGGCGTGCTGTGGCCGTTGGAGCCCGCGACAGGGGCCAAACACCGCTTGTACAAGAGCTATTTTGACGCCTGGTGGCCGATTCTGCTGCAGCCCAGCCCGCGGTCAGGCCGCAGCTGGTCGAAGGCGACGTTCCTCGATGCCTTCGCCGGGCCGGGCCGCTACGAGGCCGGCGAGGAAGGCTCCCCGGTGTTCAACCTGCGGGGGCTGCTCAACCACCCCCTCGCGCACCGGATGGGCCTGTCCCGGGAGCGAGTACAGCTGATCTTCATCGAGAAGGACCGTGCCGCCTACGAGCACCTGATGAAGGAGCTACACAAGAACTTCGGGCCGCTGGATCAGCTGCCCGTGCAGGTGAACGTGCAGCGCGGTGAGGCGGGCCGGGACAGCATCCGGCTGCTGACCGAGCTAAAGGCCTGGGGCCAGCCCATCCTCGGGGTCTTCGACAGCTGGGGCAGCGTCAACACCCCCCTGTCCGTGATGGGCCGCATCGCCGCGAACCCCGCCAGCGAGGTCATCGTCACCTTCGGGCCGAACTGGTTCAGCCGGCGCAAGGAGCTCAACGAGGACATCGTCGACGGCGTATTCGGCGGCCGGGAGCACTGGACGCATGTGGCCGAAGCGTGCGACAGCGAAGAGATGTGGCGGGCCTGGCTGGACAGCTACCGCAAGGCCCTGCACCGCGTCGGCTTCGGCTACCGGCTGCAGTTCGAGGTGGTGCCGAAGACGGGACAGCCGCTGTACCTGGTTTTCGGCACCAAGCACCCCCGCGGCGTGGAAGTGATGAAGGACGCCATGTGGCGGGTCGACAAGAGCGACGGCATGCGCTTCCGCGACCCCCGTGTCCGCAACGCCGTAGCCGTCGGGCAGGTCTCCCTGTTCGACGACGGCGAGTTGCCCGACCCTGAACTGCTGGCCCTGGTCGAGCAGCGCCTTCGGCGCGGCCCCGCACGACTGGAACAGCTGGAGGAGTGGCTCCTGCTGGAGACGTCGCAATGGCGTGCCCGGGACGCGAAAAAGGGCTCTCCTGCTGCATGAGTGGGTCACTCTGTGGCGGGTTGGCGACCGGGGAGGGTGGGATGTTCCCCGGCGAGGGTGAGCATGACGAGGGCGATGATCGCGTCCGCGCTGTGGAAGCCGAAGCCGCGGCGGATGATCAGTCGGGTCTTGGTGTTC